>NZ_JBYNTT010000009.1:0-249446 GCF_057784995.1 Ramlibacter sp. G4-7 | reverse complement strand
CTGAACACGGGTTGCCCCCCGCGGCGAGCGTTCGTCGCCAGCGACGCCCGTCGCCGTGGACAACCCTGCGCAGCGGCACGCCTACGCAGACGAATGTCAGGAGGGTAGTCCAGTGAGCGCCGTGCGAACCTTGCGCCGTCGCAGCGAGTCCGGCCTGACCATGGTGGAGCTGCTGGTGGCCATGACCATCAGCCTGGTGGTGGCCATCGCCGCCGTCAGCACCCTGATCATGGGCCGCACCGGCTTCACGACGGTGGACAGCACCAGCCAGCTGGTGGACCGCGAGCGCTTCGCGATGGACCTGATGTCGCGCGTGACCATGCAGGCGGGCTACGAGGATTTCAGCGCCACCCCCCTCGCCACCCGCGCGATCACCAGGCTCACGGGCGGAGACCCGGAGCCGGACGTGTTCGGCTGGAACAACGCTGCCTACGCGCAGATGGACGACCTCAACATCACGACGTCCAGCAAGATCGTTGACGGCAACCGCGACGCGAAGTGCGGCACCGTGGCGGACACGTCCTGCGTCAACGGCAGCGACATCCTGCTGGTGCGCTTCCAGGGCGCCGGCTTCCCCGCCGGGGACGGCACCATGATCGACTGCCGCGGCCAGCCGGAACCGGGCCTCACCGGCGGCGACCTGAACCGCCGCGCCGTCAACATCTTCTACGTCGCGCGTGACACCAACGGCGAGCCGTCGCTGTACTGCGCCTACTACGACATGTCCGGCAACGCCTGGGCGGCAGGGACCTCGCTGGTGGAAGGCGTCGAGACGCTGCAGGTCCTGTACGGCACGGACAACGTGACGGCCGGAACGGCGCCGGGTGCCGCCGGTGACACCGTGGTGGACCGCTGGCTGCGCGCCGACCAGCTCAAGGTGCCCGGCAACACCGCCGCCACCCGCGAGAACTGGCGCCGCGTGCGGGCCATCCGCATCGGCATGGTATTGCGCGGCCCGGCCGGTTCGGCACAGGATCCGGTGGCGGCCACGCTGAATCCCCTGGGCGCGCCGTACGCGTCGGCGTCCGATGCCGGCACGCAGCTGGCGGTCCCCGCGGACGGCCGCCTGCGGCGGGCCGTGAACTTCACCGTCCACATCCGCAACGACCTGAGCACGGAATGAACGCCCGCACCTCCCCGCAGCGCCGGCGGTCGCCGCCACGCCGCCCCGTGCGTGGCTTCAGCATGATCGTCGTGCTGATCATCCTGGGCATCCTCAGCCTGCTGGGCGTCGCCGCGACGCACATGACGCTGCTGACGGAGCGCTCCAGCCGCTACGACCGCGACTGGCAGATCGCCTACCAGGCCGCCGAAGCCGCCCTGCTCGATGCGGAGTTCGACATCCGCGGCCCGAACACCTCGGGCAACAAGCGGGTCAGCCAGTTCACCAACACCAGCCTGCTCGGCTTCGCTGCCGGCTGCGGCACCGCCGGTTCGGACCGCGGCCTGTGCCTGCCTTCGGCAGCGGGCAAGGAGGTCTGGTACCAGGTGGACTTCCTCGACACCTCCGCGAACGCACCGACCGTCGAATTCGGCACCTTCACCGGCCGCGTCCTCGACTACGGCGCCAGCGGCGTCCGGCCGTCGCGCCTGCCCCGCTACATCATCGAGGTGATCCCCGACAACCAGCCCGGCTTCAGCACCAACCGCTACATGTACCGGGTCACCGCGATGGGCTTCGGCCCGCGCGAGGACACGCAGGCGGTCCTGCAAATGTTCTACCGGAAAGAGTGAGCCGATGATCACCGCACGCCTTTCCAGCCTGTCGCGCCGGCACAAGCGGCTGCTGCAGGTCCTGCTGCTCGGCGGACTGCTCGCCGCGGGTGCATCCTTCGTGACCGGCCAGTCGACCGCACCGCTGGTCGACCTCGCCACCGAGCCGCTGTACATGAACGGGGCCAAGGCCAAGGGCAACCTGACGCTGGCGCTCTCGGTGGAATTCCCGACGGTGGGCCAGGCCTATCGCGAGGACGCCTACGACGACGACAAGACCTACGTCGGCTACTTCGACCCCCAGGTCTGCTATGTGTACGACAACACCACGACCTCGGGAGTGCCGTACTTCAAGCCGCGCGCGACCACCCCCACCGTCACCACCGGGGACTGCGATGGCACGGGCTTCCTCGGCAACTTCCTGAACTTCGCCACGGCATCGGCGATCGACATCCTGCGCTACGGCCTGACCGGCGGCAACCGCGTGATCGACGAGGGCGGCGGCTCCGGACGCACGGTGCTCGAACGCGCCTACCTGCCGAGCGAGTTCTACAACGCCAACGCCTACTTCGGGCAGAAGACGGCGACCAAGTCGCAGGCCCAGAAGGTGGTGCCGGCCGCGCTGGCCAACGCCCTTTCCAACTCGGGCTCCGGTTCCAATTCGGCGCTGTTCATCTACAACTGCAAGGACCGCGTCTTCTTCGGCAAGGCCGCGGACAGTTCGGGCAGCACGGACTGCGACAAGCCGTACAACGTCAATGCGGACAACGGCAACGCGAGCAACCTGCTCAAGGCCAACCTGGGCATCGACGGCACCAGCGCCAACGGGACCAGGAACTACCTGGAAGTGCGGGCGCTGGTCTGCGACGGCGCCACGTACGCGAACCGCCTGATGGTCAACGACCCGGCCACCAGGCAGTGGAAAGGCCTGTGCTTCCGCTACGGCACGCGGTCCAACGGCACCCGCGTCTACAAGCCCGTCGGCCAGTTCCAGATGAACGCGAGGAACCTGCGGGTGTCCGTGTTCGGCTACCTCAACGACGACCAGAACAGCCGCTACGGCGGCGTGATGCGATCGCCCATGAAGTACCTGGGGCCCGAGGCCTACGACGCCAACTTCAACCTCGTCTCCGGCACGAATCCCCGCGCCGAGTGGGACGCAGCGACCGGCGTGTTCCTCGACAACCCGCAGAACGGCGACGCCACCTACGGCTCGCAGGGCTATGCGAGGAGCGGCGCCATCAACTACATCAACAAGTTCGGCACGCTGGGCAGCAAGGGCAACTACAAGACCTACGATCCGCTCACGGAGCTGTACTACGAGGCCTTGCGCTACCTGCAGGGCAAGCAGCCGACCGCCGACGCGGTGACTCCCGCCAGCAAGATCACCGGCTCGGCCTCCAGTGACGACAGGGGCTTGACCGACAACTACCCCGTTTACAAGACGTGGACTGACCCCTTCTCGGGCTTCCAGGACACCAGCGGGGACGCGCCCAGCTGCTTGCGCAACAGCATCCTGACCATCGCCGACGTGTTCACGCATCGCGACTGGTCGCTGCCTGGCAACACCAACACCCAGAGCGGCGACTTCGCGCGCGGCGCCGAGACGAGCCCCGCGCTGAACGCGTTCGCCTGGACCAAGGTGGTGGGCGGTTTCGAGAGCAACACCTCGGTCGGCTACGTCGACAGCAAGGGCCGGACCCAGAACACGCTCGGCGCCAACGCCGGCATTTCGGGCAACACCGTCTACAGCACCCTGTCCGACCTGGACGCCAGGGGCACGGGGTCCGGCAG
The DNA here is from genome assembly GCF_057784995.1 of Ramlibacter sp. G4-7. Lineage (NCBI taxonomy): Bacteria > Pseudomonadati > Pseudomonadota > Betaproteobacteria > Burkholderiales > Comamonadaceae > Ramlibacter > Ramlibacter sp. G4-7. Next base: position 245,939 of record NZ_JBYNTT010000009.1, on the reverse strand, counting down.
CAGCGCCAGCTACGCGATGGCGGGCCTGGCCTACTTCGCGAACACGCAGGCTTTCAACCCGACGTATCCCAAGGCCCGCGTGCGCACGTTCACCATGGACGTCAACCAAAGCGACGCCAGCAACGACGACACCTTCCGCCGCACCCGCCAGCTGTACCTGGCAGCCAAGTACGGGGGCTTCGACGACCGCCAGGCCGACCAGACCGGCAACCCCTACCAGCCGGGCAGCAACATCCTCTGGCAAGGCTCCGACGGCGACGCGCAGAACTACTTCCTGGTGAGCGACGCCGCGAAGTTTCTCGACTCGCTCGCCGACGTCTTCGCCCGCGTGGTGGAGGAAACCGGCTCGATCGCCGGCGGCGCCATCTCGACGACCCGCCTGGCCTCCTCCGCTACCGCGTCGGTGTACCAGGCGCGCTTCAATCCCGTGGCGGACTACTGGAGCGGCCGCCTGCTCAAGTTCCCGATCCAGCTGCCTGCCGACGCCGACAACCTCGTCATCGGCAGCACGCCCCTGTGGGAAGCGGGCGCCGCGCTGACCGCCCGGGCCAGGCTGGACAACGGCGCCAATCGCACCATCGTCATCGGCCCGCCCAAGGGTGAGCAGGGCACGACCAGCGCTGCGCCCTTCACCTGGGCCACCTTGCCGGCCACGCACAAAACGGCATTCAACACGGTGGACGGCGCGGCCGACACGCTCGGCTCCAAGCGCGTGGCCTGGCTGCGCGGCGACCAGCGCGACGAGGCATCGGCAGCCAATCCGACCGGCTTGTTCCGCACCCGCGACATAGTGCTGGGCGACATCGTCAACTCCGGCATCGTGTACGTCGGCAAGCCCAGCCTCACCACGCCGGGGGCGGATTTCCGCACCTTCTTCGACGCGAACAGGAACCGTGCCTCGGTGCTGTACGTGAACGCCAACGACGGCATGCTGCACGCCTTCAACGACAGCGATGGCCGCGAGATGTTCGCGTACCTCCCCGGCTTCGTGGCGCCGCGCCTGACCCAGCTGATGGAGGACGACTACGTCCACGCGGCCATGAACGACGCGACCCCGGCCATCGCGGACGCGAAGATCGGCGCGAACTGGAAGACCGTGCTGGTCTCCGGCGTGGGCGGCGGCGGCCAGGGCGTGTTCGCCCTGGACGTGACGGACCCCGGCGCTTTCGGCACCAGCAAGGTGATGTGGGAGTTCACCGACCGCGACCATGCCGCGATGGGCAACGTGCTGGCCCCGCCGCAGATCCTGAAATTGCGGGTGGAAGCGAGCACGAACGCCAACCCGACGTACAAGTACTTCGCGGTGGTGGCCAGCGGCGTGAACAACTACGCGGCCGACGGCAACGCCTACACCTCGACCGACCCCGCGACCTCGGGCAATCCCTCGCTGTTCTTCCTGGACCTGGGCTTCACGCCTTCGACGACCAGTCCCTGGCGGGAAGGCACGAACTTCTGGCGCATCGAGCTGCCCCAGGGGGATACCAGCATGGCCAAGGGGCTGGTGAGCTTCAGCGCGGTGAAGAACGTGGCGACAGGTGCGGTGGACACCATCTTCGCCGGCGACCTGCAGGGCAACATGTGGAAGCTGGACTTCAGCAAGTTCGGCAGCTCCGACCTCGCGACCAACGCGGCCACCAATTTCGCCAGGTTCAACATCGTGAACGGGGACACGCCCTTCTTCGTCGCACTGAACGCGAGTTCGCAGCGCCAGCCGATCACGGGTGAACCCGTCGTGGTCAACGCCTTCAACGGCCAGAAGATCCTCGGCTTCGGCACCGGCAAGTTCCTCGAGACCAGCGACACCAACGTGCCGCTGGTTCCGGCCGCATCCTTCTACGCCATCCTGGACCCGGGCACCGGCACGGTTTCCGGGCGCTCGGTGCTCGCGGCCGGCACGATGAACGCCAGCACCGGCGCGGTCACCGTCCCCGGCTTCTCCTGGGGGACGGGCACCAACCAGAAGGCCGGCTGGTACTTCGATTTCGATGCGAGCATCGCCGAACGCCAGATCAGCGACATCAGTTCCGTGCCCGGCAGGATCGTGTTCGGCTCCATCTATCCGACCAAGGGCTCCTGTGGCGAGGGCGGCGGCCGGCTGTACGTCCTCGATCCCCTGGCCGGCAACGGCGTCTCGGAGGAGTCGCAGGTCGGCGTGCTGGCTGCCCCGCTGGTGATCAACCTGGGCAGCACCTCGCTGACCGTGAGCAACACCGCGGGCCGGCGCAAGGCGACGGACAGGCTGGGCGTGATCACCCAGGGGGCCAAGGGCATGAAGGCCGCGTCGCTGACCTCCTCCTACACCTATGCGGTCGGGCGCATGAGCTGGCGGCAGATCAACAACTACCAGGCCAACAAGGCGGCTCCTTGACCTAGGAGGACGCAGAGTGAGCACTCCCCGGTCACGACGTCGCATGCGCGGCTTCACGCTGATCGAGCTGATGGTCACCGTGGCGATCGTCGGCATCCTGAGCGCCATCGCCTACCCGGCCTACCTGGACCACGCCCGCAAGGGCAGACGCGCGGAGGCGCGCGCGGCGCTCATGAACCTGCTGCAGCAGCAGGAGCGCTACATGACGCAGCAGAACACGTACCTGACGTTCCCGGCGGGAAGCGCTCCCACCGCGACTTTCAAGGACTACAGCGGCGAGAGCAGGAACACGAGCAGCCACAACCTGGGCGCGCAGCCGTGCCAGAACATCGGCACGGTGAGTCCCACGGTGCGCGACTGCATCGAGGTGTTCGCCCAGCCGGCCAACGGCTTTGCCGACCCGGACGTCACCCTGATGGCGGTCGATACCCAGGGCCGCCGCCGGTGCACGGGCAGCAAGATCGACCGGTGCTGGAGATGATCGCGTGAACGCCAGGCGCCGCGGCGGCTTCACCCTCATCGAGCTGGTGGTCGTCATCGCCCTGCTCTCGCTGGCGCTGCTCTTCGCGGTGCCGGGCTTCCTCCAGTACCGGCGCAACGCGGACCTCGCGGAGGCGGTCAGCAACCTCATCCTCGCGGCCGGCAACGCCAAGTCGGCCGCGCTCAAGAGCGGCCGCAACGCCTTCGTCCAGGCGAACGACACGGCCACGGGCTGGCGGTCCGGCTGGTTCGTCTTCGTGGACACCAACTGGAACAACCAGTACGACCCGGACACGGACCAACTGGTCATGAGCCATGCCGCCTTGAGCGCCGACCTCAGCGCCACGCCCTCCGCGGGCTCGACCCTGGAAGCCGGCTACCTGATGTTCAACGGCGGCGGCTTCCCGCGGAACAAGGGAAGCGGCACGGCCAGCGGCACCGTGACCCTCGGGACGCAAGGCCGCTCCGTCAATGTCGTCGTGGACAACTCCGGCCGGCTGAAATCCTGCACGGTCGGCACGTCCGGCTGTTCCGCCCTGTAGCGGCGCAGGCCTGCGTCAATAGCAGCTGTCCAGCCAGATCTTCTGCACGCGCGGGCGCCCGCCGGCGTTGAGCACCACCTGGCGCGCTTCGGCGCGTGCCAGGGACACCCGGCACACCGTGAACGTCCCCGCCTGGAACGCGCCGGACGCGAGCTGCGTCACCCCCAGCGGGCCGTAGGAAACGTAGCGCGCGATGGGGGCGCTCGCCTGGATGCGCCAGCCCGCAGGCAGCCCCTGCACCTGCTGCAGCACCCTCTCGTTCGGTTCGCGGGTGCCGTTGCGGTTGCCGTCCTCGAACAGGATCCAGCCCTGCTCCCAGTTGCCGGCAGCCGCGCAGGCATTCCCGTCCGCGGATTTGCAGACCGTGACCGGCATGCTGCCCTTCAGCGCATGGTTGCGCGCCCGCATCAGGGGATGCAGCAGGTCCGCCGTGAAAGCCTGCAGGCGCATCCCGTGGAAGGTCTGGGCGAGCGGGCCGGCGGAGACGGCGAACAAGGTGCCCGCCACGGCGAGCACGATCACCGTCTCGAAGAGGCTGAACCCACGCAGGAGGCGACGCATGCAGCCACGATAGGCAAGCCGCGCCGCCGGATCAGTGCGCTGTGGGCGGCCTTGCCGGTGACGGAAGCCGCACCGTCTTTGGCGGACAATCCGCGCCATGCCCGAGACCGAACGCTGGATGCAGGACGCGCTGGAGCTGGCCGCGCGCGCGCTGGGCCGCACGGAACCCAATCCGCGCGTGGGCTGCGTCCTCGTGTCGCCCTCGGGCGAGCGCCTGCTGGGGGCCGGGTACACGCAGCCAGCGGGCGAGGCCCACGCCGAGATCATGGCGCTGCGCGACGCGGCCGCACGCGGCCACGACGTGCAGGGCGCCACCGCCTACGTGACGCTCGAGCCCTGCGCGCACCACGGCCGCACCGGCCCTTGCTGCGAGGCGCTGGCAGCCGCCGGCATCGCGCGGGTGGTCGCATCGCTGCAGGACCCCAACCCGCTCGTGGCCGGACAGGGCTTCGCCCGGCTGCGGGCAGCCGGCGTGGCCGTGGAGGTCGGGCCGGGCGCCGATGCGTCCCGCGAGCTGAACCTGGGGTTCTTCAGCCGCATGAGCCGTGGAACGCCCTGGGTGCGGATGAAGATCGCCGCGTCGCTGGACGGGCAGACGGCGCTGGCGAATGGCGAGAGCCAGTGGATCACGGCCGAGGCGGCACGCGCCGACGGCCACGCGTGGCGCGCCCGGGCGGGCGCCGTGCTGACCGGCATCGGCACCGTGCTGGAAGACGATCCCCGGCTGGACGTTCGCCTCGCGCCCGTGGCCAAGCAGCCGCCCCTGGTGGTGGTGGACAGCCGCCTGCAGACGCCGCCGGACGCGGCCCTCTTCGCGGTGGAGGGCCGGCCGGTGTGGATCTACGCAGCGGAGCAGCACCCTCCAGAGCAACACGCCCTGGAAGCGCGCGGCGCCACCGTCACCCACCTGCCCGGACCGGGCGCCAAGGTGGATCTTGCGGCCCTCATGAAGGACCTGGGCGGCCGCGGCGTCAACGAACTGCACGTCGAGGCCGGCTTCAAGCTCAACGGGTCGCTGCTGCGCGAAGGCCTGGTCGACGAATTCCTCGTCTACCTGGCGCCGCGGCTGCTCGGTGTGGGCCAGGGCATGGTGAACATCGGGCCGCTCGCTTCGCTGTCCGAGTCGGCGGCGCTCGCGTTCCACGCCGTCGAGCGCGTGGGCGCCGACCTGCGCATCCTCGCCCGCGTTCCCGGCCGTGATCGCTTCGAGGCCTCTGCAGGCCCGGCCGGAGCCCACCGGGCGAACCTGCGAAAATAGCCGGATGTTCACCGGCATCATCACCGGCGTCGGGCGCATCGCCGCCATCGACGACCTCGGCTCTTCCCAGCAGCACGGCAAGCGGCTCACCATCGGCGCCCCGGCCGGCTACCTGGACGACGTCGGGCTGGGGGACAGCATCGCCCTGAACGGAGCCTGCATGACGGTGACCTCGCTGGACGCGAACGCCAGCCACTTCACCATCGACGTCTCCGCCGAATCCCTGGACAAGACGGCCGGACTGGACCGGCCCGGCGCGGTCAACCTGGAAAAGGCCCTGCGCCCGCAGGACCGCCTGGGCGGCCACCTCGTCTCCGGCCACGTGGACGGGGTCGGCAGCGTCCTGAAGATGGAACCGGTGGGCGAGAGCTGGGAACTGCGCATCCTGGCGCCGCAAGGCCTGGGCAAGTACCTCGCCTACAAGGGCTCCATCACCGTCAATGGTGTCAGCCTGACCGTGAACGCGGTGGCGGACACGGGCGAAGGCACCGAACTGAGCATCAACCTCATCCCCCATACCGTGCAGAACACGGCGCTGCACGCGCTCCAGCCCGGCACCCGGGTCAACCTGGAGATCGACCTCATCGCCCGTTACGTCGAGCGCATGCTGAGCGCCGGAAAGGTCAACGCATGAACGCCCGCTCCCCGCTGCAACCGGTGGCCATCTCGCCGGTGGAGGAGATCGTCGCCGAGATGAAGGCCGGCCGCATCGTCATCCTGGTCGACGAAGAGGACCGGGAAAACGAGGGCGACCTCGTCCTCGCCGCCGACCACGTCAGCCCCGAGGCGATCAACTTCATGGCCCGCTTCGGCCGCGGCCTGATCTGCCTGACGCTCACGCGCGAACGCTGCGAGCGGCTGCAGCTGCCCCCCATGGTCGCGCGCAACGGCACGAAGATGGGCACCGCCTTCACCGTGTCGATCGAGGCCGCCGAAGGCGTCACCACCGGCATCTCCGCGGCGGACCGCTCCCGCACCGTGCAGGCGGCGGTCGCGCGCAACGCCCGCGCCGAGGACCTCGTGCAGCCGGGCCACATCTTCCCGCTGCAGGCGGTCGATGGCGGCGTGCTGATGCGCGCCGGCCATACCGAGGCGGGCTGCGACCTCGCCGGCATGGCCGGCCTGACGCCGGCGGCCGTCATCTGCGAAGTCATGAAGGACGACGGCACCATGGCGCGCCTGCCGGACCTGCAGCTGTTCGCCGCCGAACACGGCCTGAAGATCGGCACCATCGCCGACCTGATCCACTACCGCAGCCGCAACGAGAGCCTGGTCGAGAAGGTCGGCCAGCGGCCCCTGCTCACCGCCTACGGCGAGTTCATGGTGCATGCCTGGCGCGACAAGCCCAGCCACGGGCTGCACCTGGCCCTCGTCAAGGGCGAGTGGCAGCCGGCGCAGGAAGTGCCGGTACGCGTGCACGAGCCCCTGTCCGTGCTCGATGCGCTGGAGGTCAACCGCGGCATGCACTCCTGGAGCCTGGATGCGAGCCTCAAGCACATCGCCCAGACCGGCTGCGGCGTGGCGGTGCTGCTCAATTGCGGCGAGACCGCCGACCAGCTCTTCGCCCAGTTCGAGGGCACCGCGCGCGCCTCGCACGCGCCCGAGCGCGGACGCATGGACCTGCGCACCTACGGCGTGGGCGTGCAGATCCTGCGCGAATGCGGCGTGCAGAAGATGAACCTCATGGGCACGCCCCGGCGCCTGCCCAGCATGGCCGGCTACGGCCTCGAGATCGCGGGTTACACGCCCCGGTCCAACACATAACAACGAAGGATTTCCATGTTTGGTGCAGACAAGGGCAAGGCCGATCGCCTGGACGGCAGGGACCTCGCCATCGGCATCGTGCAGGCCCGCTTCAACCAGGACGTGACCAATGCGCTCGCGAAGGCGTGCTGGGACGAGCTGCTGGCCCACGGCGTCGCCGAGAAGGACATCGAGCACGTGCAGGTGCCCGGCGCGCTGGAAGTGCCGGTGGCGCTGCAGGCCATGGCGGAAAAAGGCGGCTACGACGCCCTCATCGCGCTGGGCTGCATCATCCGCGGCGAGACCTACCACTTCGAGCTGGTGGCCAACGAGTCGGCGGCGGGCATCACCCGCGTGGCGCTGGACTACCAGCTGCCCATCGCCAACGCCATCCTCACGACCGAGAACATGGACCAGGCGCTGGCGCGCCAGGTGGAGAAGGGCCGCGACGCCGCGCAGGTCGCCATCGAGATGGCCAACCTGCTGGAGGACATCGGGTGACGGCCGCTCCTCGCAAGACCTCCGCCAAGCCGCCGCGCAGCCGCGCGCGCGAGTTCGCCGTGCAGGCGCTGTACCAGCACCTGGTGGGCCGCCAGGACCCGGAGGCGATCGACCAGTTCACCCGCGGCCTGACGGGGTTCCACAAGGCCGACTCGGTGCATTACGACGCCCTGCTGCACGGCTGCATCCGCGAGTCGGCGGAACTGGACGCGCTGATCCTGCCGCTGCTCGATCGCAAGCTGGAGGAGATCTCCCCGATCGAGCACGCCGTGATGTGGATCGGCACCTACGAGTTCCTGCACGCGCCGGACGTGCCCTGGCGCGTGGTGCTCAATGAGTGCATCGAGCTGGCCAAGGAGTTCGGCGGCACCGACGGCCACAAGTACGTCAACGGCGTGCTGAACGGCCTGGCGCCCAAGCTGCGCTCCGTGGAAGTCGAGGCCGACCGGGCAACGGGAAAGGCGAGGCCTTGATGCGGATTTCCCGGCGCGCCGAACGCATCGAGCCGTTCTACGTGATGGAGGTGGGCAAGGCCGCCGCCCAGCTGGCCCGCGAATACGCGGGCAGCGACCGTCCCATGATCTTCCTCAACATCGGCGAGCCGGACTTCACCGCGCCGCCCCTGGTGCAGGAAGCCGCCGAGCGCGCCATCCGCGCCGGCCGCACGCAGTACACGCACGCGCTGGGGCTCGACCGGCTGCGCGAGCGCATCAGCGGCTGGTACCTGCAGCGCTTCGGCGTGAACGTCCCGGCGCGCCGCATCGTGGTGACCGCCGGCGCGTCCGCGGCCCTGCAACTCGCCTGCCTGGCCCTGATCGAGGCCGGCGACGAGATCCTGATGCCGGACCCCAGCTATCCCTGCAACCGCCACTTCGTCAGCGCGGCCGAAGGCGATGCCGTGCTGGTCAAGACGACGGCCGAGGAACGCTACCAGCTCAGCGCCGCCAAGGTGCAGGAGCACTGGGGACCCAGGACCCGCGGCGTGCTGCTCGCCTCGCCCTCGAACCCCACCGGCACCTCGATCCATCCCGAGGAACTGCGGCGCATCCATTCCTTCGTGCAGTCCCGCGGCGGCATCACGCTGCTGGACGAGATCTACCTGGGCCTGTCGTACGAGGACACGTTCGGCCACACCGCGCTGGCCATCGACGACCAGGTGGTGAGCATCAACAGCTTCTCCAAGTACTTCAACATGACCGGCTGGCGCCTGGGCTGGCTGGTCGTGCCCGACGAACTGGTGCCGGCGCTCGAGCGCCTGGCGCAGAACCTGTTCATCTGCCCCAGCACGGTGGCGCAGTACGCTGCGCTGGCCTGCTTCGAGGACGCGAGCATCGCCGAATACGAGCGGCGCCGCGGCGAGTTCAAGGCGCGGCGCGACTGGTTCGTGCCGCAGCTGCAGTCGCTGGGCCTGCACGTGCCGGTGATGCCCGATGGCGCCTTCTACGCCTGGGCGGACTGCGGCGAGGCCGCGCGGCGCCTGGGCGTGCAGGGCAGCTGGGACTTCGCCTTCGACGTCATGAAGAAGGCCCACGTCGCGATCACGCCCGGTCGGGATTTCGGACAAGCCGAGACCGGCCGCTTCATCCGCTTCTCCACGGCGAACTCGATGGCGCAGCTGCAGGAAGCGGCTGCGCGCCTGCAGCGCCTCCTGCAATGACCCCGCACCCGGTCTTCACCTGGCCGGTGCGCGTGTATTGGGAAGACACCGACGCCGGCGGGATCGTCTTCTACGCCAACTACCTGAAGTTCTTCGAACGGGCGCGCACCGAGTGGCTGCGGGCGCTGGGCGTGGCGCAGGGCAAGCTCAAGGAAGAAACCGGCGGCCTGTTCGTCGTGAGCGAGACCGCGGTGCGCTATCTCGCGCCCGCGCGCCTGGACGATGAACTTCTTGTTACGGCCCAGCTCGAAGCGGGTGGACGGGCGTCTCTCATAATCGCGCAGCAGGCACGGAGGGGAGACACCTTGCTCGCCGTCGGGACGATCCGCATCGGGTGGGTCGACGCGGCAACCTTGCGTCCGGGACGGATCCCGGAAGCTGTCCTCGCAGTGCTCAACTCCAAGGCATGAACCAAGACCTATCGATCCTGCAGCTGGTGCTCGGAGCCAGCCTGGTCGTCCAGCTCGTGATGCTGCTCCTGCTGCTGGTGTCCCTGACCAGCTGGGCGGCCATCTTCGGCAAGCTGTTCTCCCTGCGGCGCGTGAAGTCCCTCAACGACGACTTCGAGCGCGACTTCTGGTCCGGCACCAGCCTCAACGAGCTGTTCTCCTCGGCCGCCCAGAACGCGAAACTGGGCGGGCCGCTGGAGCGCATCTTCGCTTCCGGCATGCGCGAGTACCAGAAGCTGCGCGAGCGCCGCATCGGCGACGCCGGCGCGCTGCTCGATGGCGCGCGCCGCGCCATGCGCGCGAGCTTCCAGCGCGAGATGGACGCCGTGGAAACGCACCTGTCCTTCCTCGCATCGGTCGGCTCGGTGTCGCCCTACGTCGGCCTGTTCGGCACCGTGTGGGGCATCATGCATGCCTTCACCGGGCTGGGCGCGCTGCAGCAGGTGACGCTCGCCACCGTCGCGCCCGGCATCGCCGAGGCGCTGGTCGCCACCGCGCTCGGCCTGTTCGCCGCCATCCCCGCGGTGGTCGCGTACAACCGCTTCGCGCGCGACATCGACCGCGTCGCCATCCGCATGGAGACCTTCATCGAGGAGTTCTCCAACATCCTGCAGCGCAACCTCGGCGCCGTGAGCACGACGCCTTCGGGCTTCTGAGATGCCGCACGTCGCGCAGCGCGGACGCGGCCGCCGCACGATGAACGAGATCAACATGGTCCCGTTCATCGACGTGATGCTGGTGCTCCTGATCATCTTCATGGTGACCGCGCCGCTGATCACGCCCAGCCTGATCGACCTGCCCACCGTGGGCAAGGCCTCGCGCCAGCCGGACAGGGTGGTGCAGGTGATCGTCGGCAAGGACGAGCGGCTGGAGCTGAAGAACGGCGACAAGACCCAGGGCATGACGCTGCAGCAGATCGCGCCGGCCGTGCTGCAGGCGCAGTCCGGCTCGCCGCCCGGCAGCGTCGCGGTCGTGATCAGCGCCGACCGCAACGTGAAGTACGAAGCCGTGGTCAACGTCATGGACACTTTGCAGAAGGCGGGCGTCCAGCGCGTCGGCCTCTCGGTGCAGACCGCGCGTTAAGACGCCATGCACGCCGCCGACGACCGTCCCGAGTTCGCGCCGCCCGCGCAGCCGGGCCTGTTGCGCTCGTTCGGGCTGGCGATCCTGGCCCACGTGCTGCTGGTCATCGGCCTGACGCACGGGCTGCGGTGGCAGCGCGAGACGCAGGATGCCGCGGTGGAAGCCGAGCTCTGGTCCGCTCTCCCGCAGCAGGCGGCCCCCAGGGCCGAACCGACGCCGGCCCCGGTCCCAGTCCCGGCCCCACCCCCTCCCCCGCCGCCGCAACCCACGGTGAAGGCGCCGCCGCAACCCGAGCCGCCGGTGAAAAGCCAGGCCGACATCGCCCTGGAACGCGACAAGCAGAAGCGCCTGGAACAGGCAAAGCGCGAGCGGGAGGAGGAGCGGCGAGAGGCGGAGCTCGAAAAGAAGCGCGCGAAGGCCGAAGCGCAGAAGAAGCACGAGCAGGAGCTGGCGAAAAAGAAGGAACGCGAGGAGGAGCTCGCCAGGAAGAAGGAACTGCAGCAGAAGCAGGTCGCCGAGGCGAAGCGCAAGGAAGAAGAAAAGCAGCGCAAGCAGCAGGAGCAGGAGGCTCGCGAGTCGAAACGGGTGGCGCAGCAGCGCGAGGAGAACCTCAAGCGCATGCAGGGCATGGCCGGTGGCACCGGCGCACCCGGCTCGCAGGGCGCCGCAGCCCATTCGAGCGGCCCTTCGGCCAGCTGGGGTGGCAAGGTGCAGGCCAGGGTGCGGCCCAACATCGTGTTCGCCGACAACGTCCCGGGCAATCCGCAGGCCGTCGTCGAGATCCGCCTCGGTCCGGGCGGGCTGATCGTGGGCAAGCCGCGGCTGGTGCGCTCCAGCGGCTACCCGGCCTGGGACGAGGCGGTGATCCGCGCCCTCGAACGCACCGAGAGCCTGCCGCCCGACACGGACGGCCGCTATCCCTCGCCGGTGGAAATCAGCTTCAAGCCCAAGGCCTGATCCGGTCTCAGCACGTCCCGGCCTCGACCTAGTTCAGCGGCCGCATGTAGATCCGGCGGAAGGCCGGGGCGCTGCCCGCCGTCTCGTTGATCGACACGGACTCCGTCTCCTTGTCGGACATCCGCAGCAGGGCGCGGGGGCCGGTGCTGGTGATGACGATCACCGGCCGGCTCGACAGGGCGTTGCCGACCAGGAAGATCGCGTCGTAGTAGACCGAACCACCGTAGGTCTTGACGATGGCGCCACCGGTTGCGCCGGAAAGCTGGAACATGTAGCTGGAACCACCCGGATCGCATTGCGCGTTCGTCGGGACGTTGACGATCATCACCAGCGTCCCGCCCGCCGTCAGGGCGGCTTGCGTGTTCACCCGCCCGCCGGCGATCGGGATATCGACGTAGAAGCCTCGCTTGACGCTCAGGTCCACCGGGTGGTGGGTGACGGTCGGGCCGGTGGCCAGCTGGCAGACCAGGTCGCCGTTGCCGCCCGCGCTGCTGCCGACCGTGGGGCAGGTCGTCCCGTTCGAGCCGCGGATGTTCGGCAAGGTCGGAGACGCGACGGACGTGTCGTCCACCAGCCCGTAGATGGTCTGGCGCTGGCTGGACCAGGTGTTCGCGGAGGCCGTGCCCGGGACATCGTCCACCGAAAAGTACTGGCCGGTGCCGAAGTAGACCAGGTACTTCGTGGCGCTGCCGGCCACGGGCGAGACCACCGGGGCGCTGGAGATCGGCTGTGCCTTGGCGGGGCTGCCCCCGTCGGCGACGGCACCGATCTGCACCAGGTCGCTGTTGTTGCTCGCGTTCAGGTCGACCCGCCAGACGTTGCCTTTCAGGTCGCCGCCGTAGACATAGCGGACGACCGCGTCGCCGGTGAGGTTCTGCGGCTTGGACAGGTAGGCCAGGCCCAGCGTATTCGAGGCGCTGCTGAAGCTGCCGGGAGTCCGGAAGGTCTTGTCGACGGTGCCGTTGGCGGGGTCGAGGACCCAGACACGGCCACGTCCGTCCCCGCCCAGGCCGTCGGTCTGGTAGCCCGAGGCCACGATCACGCGCCAGCCGTTGGCGGTATTGACGATCAGCGGGGGGCCGAAGGAGTAGCCCATGTTGCTGTCGGTGAACTCCCAGAGCACCTTGCTCGCAGCGGCCGTTTCATCGGCGGCCGTACCGGAGCTGATGTCCAGGGCGTAGTAGCCCGCCCCGCCCTTGCCGAGGCCGCCCACCAGGATCTTGCTGACGCTCCGGCTGCCGCTTGCCGTGACGCCCGTGACATCCGCGACCACCGGGGTGCCGTCGACCAGGTACTTGTGCTGGAAGCCGCTCACCGCCGCTCGGCCCGCGAGCTGGGAGTGGATCAGTTTCGGGACGTAGGCCCAGAGCTCCGTGCCGCCGGCGGCAACCCCGATGCGGCCGTCGAAGACGTGCAGCATGCCGTCGTTGGCCGCCTGGAACACGACGGGGTTGCCGCCCGCATAGTTCACCACCACCGGTTCGGCATTGATGATGTCGCCCAGGATGTAGTTGCGCTGGCGCAGCGTGGTGCCCTCGCCCACCCGCGATCCTCGCGTGTAGTTGATGACGGCATCGGTGAGCGAAGACGCGCCGCCACGGAACGACGAGGCATTCCCGGTCGTGAACGCGATCCCGGCGGACCCGGTGTAGGTGACGATCTTGCGGTTCGCATCGCCCCCGGAAGCCGCAAGCTGCGCATTGAGCTTGTCACGCGCCTTCCACTGCGCGGCGCCGCTCTGCAGGCCGGTCGTGATGTCCAGCGCATAGGCTTCCAGGTCGCCGGCCCAGTCGCCGGACACGTAGCTGGAGGCATAGCCCACCGTCCCGGAGGTGATCTGCGCGTTCGTCACCGCCACCGCGGCGGCGGCGGCGTCGAGCGAGATCGCATCCTGGATCACCGAGTCGAACGCCTTTTCCAGGGCCGGGCCGTCGGTGGCGGCGATGAAGCGGCCGCCGCCTTGCCGCGCCGTGTTGGCCAGCAGCGGGTCGTTGCGCACGAAGTCGTCGGCGAAGCCGATCATGTAGGTCGTGATGTTGTTCTTCGCCGCCGCACGGTTCCCCGTCACGGCAGGCTTCGTCAGGTCCGGGCGCAGGTCCGTCTCGTACAGCATGAGAGCGATGTCGTCCATGTAGTCGGACCCATTCTGTTCGTAGCTGTACTGATAGCCGTTCGGCCCGGCGACCCCGATCTCCTTGCGGTCCCAGCCCGCCAGGTTGCCGGCGGCGCCGTTGTTCACGTCCGGGTTGCCGTCGCAGCGCGATGCATTGGTGCCCGAACAGTCGCCGTCGTAGTCGCGCAGGTAGACGTTGTTCGCGAAGACCTTGTCCCCTTGCGGGCGTCCGTCAGTGACCATGAAGATCGACGAGCGCTGGCACCACGCCTGGATCGGCTGCGCCGCTGCTTGCGACGACGTCGGCGGATTGCTCGTGGTGCAGGTCATGGCGCTGCCGGTGGGCCCGACCGGACAGGCGTCCCGGCTGTCGAGCTTCAACACCGTGTTGATTTTCACCGACACGGCGCTGGCGCTGCTGTCCGACCGCGGGTTGATCGAGATATTCTGGTCCGGGCTCATCGCGATGTAACGCGCGAGGTCGGCGAGCGTGGATGCCAGCGGCGTCGCGGATTGCGGTGTGAGCCCGTCGATCGTGGTCTGGAGCGAGGTCTTGAGCGTGCTGTTGAAGTCCTGGATCAGTGTGCGGACCCAGCCGCCGTCCGAGGTGCTGCGGTAGGTGCCCAAACCCACGCGCACGGCGACCTTGCCGCTCGCCGAAGGCAGCGGCAGGTTGTTCACGGCGGTCTTGGTCGAGGCCTTCGCCACTTCCATGCGAGTCTGAGTCCCAGGCCGGCGGTCCACCCACCCACTCGAGGCCACGCCGTTGAAGTTGCCGAAATACCAGTTCAGGTAGTTGCCCGTGTACTGGGCGGACAGGTAGCTGCCGGGCGACTTGGTGCCGGAGCCGGTGTCGGCGAGCAGCTTGGCGTCGTAGACGTCCGTCGTCCCGAAACACCGGGCGGAGCTCGCGGTGGAGAACGTCGTGTGCTTGACGCTGGTGCCGCTGATGAACGGCACGCCTGACACCAGGTACAACTGGACTTCGCTGGCGTTGGAAAGCTTCTTCGTGGCCGGACAGACGGTGTACTCAATGGCCGGATCGTAGGGTGCCCCCAGCACGATGTTGCTCATCGACCCCGAGTTGTCGATCATGAACATGAAGTTCGGCGGCACGTTGTTCTGCACCGCCGGCGGGACGTCGTCGATCGTCTGCGCGACGGCCCAGCCGCCGGCAAGCGTCGCCACGGCCAGGATCGCCAGGCGCAATCCGCCGCGAAATGGTTGTTTCATGTTTTTCTGCATCATCACTGCCTCCTGTGGAGCGCGAAGGTCATGTGGTGGCGGGGCCGCTGATCATGGCTTCGAACCAGTTCTCGGTGCCGCGCGGACCGCGCACCCGCACCATCACCCGGTAGCGCAGCGCGATGGTCTGGGGCGAGCCGGCGGATGCCTGGGGCTCGTACTCGCACTTGGTGCGGATGTCGACGACTTGCTCCAGGGGCGTGCCGGTGAAGGTCGGATTCGCCTGGCAGCGGCGCTCCACCACGTACTGCACGCGGAACTTGCCGACCTCGCTGTCGCAGTTGTTCACCAGCGCACCCTTTTCGTCGACGCAGCGCACGCTGCTCCAGGTGATGGCGGCCGGCATCCCCATGCTGTCGACCGCGGTGGCGATGGTGGTCAGGTAGCGGTTCGCTTCGGCGGTATTGCCGCCGGAGCCGCCGACGCGGGTCGCCACGTCGCTCATGGCGTCCGTCAATGCCCGGTCCGAGGCCTGCATGGCGATCTGCCGGAAGGAGAAGTTGCCGGACATCGCATTGCTCGTCGTCACGTTCTGCATCACGGCCATGCCGGCCAGCAGGGCGACCACCAGGGCCACCAGCACCGCGACCAACACCATGCCTCGTTGACTTTTTTGCGCGGACATCAATCGCTCCAGATCACGGTACGCAGCGGGATCACCGCGGTATGGGCGCGGTAGCGGAAGTTCTGCCAGGTCCGGCCGGCCGGCGTGACCACGCTGCGCAGGTCGATCGGCGGCGCGCTGGCATCCTCGAAGGAGCATGGGCCGTAGTTGACGACAGCGCCGCCGTTGGTGCAGGTGTTCGTGACGATGGACCCGTCGGGCTCCTTGGCGCGTGCGACCACGACCACGCGCACCGCCTTGATGCGGCTCGCCAGCGCAGCGCTGGGCGCGGCCCAGTTGTCGCCGCCGGAGCCGGTGTTGTCCGTCGCGTCGCGCCATTCGGCCACCACGTCGCTGCTCGCACTGGCGCTGATGCCGTACTGCGCGTGCATCTGGACGATCTCGGTGGCGATGGCGTCCACGCCGGTACCGAAGGCCAGCGGCGACTGCGCACAGGCCGGCAAGGCACCGTTCGGGTTCCCGGGCGTCTTGACGAAGGCGTCGTAGCGCACCAGGGACTGGCACTGCACGGTGTACGCCTCCTGGCGGAAGCCGGCGGTGGTCGAGCCCACCCGGCCGACGATCGCCGGGCCGGACACGCCGCCGCCGTTCGCGAAGCCATAGGTCGGAATGGTCGTGAAGGGGGTGGTCGTCGGTGGGTTCAGGCCCGTGCCTGCCGTGCGCTGCAGCTGCTGGCACAAGCTGGCATTGCCGCCGCAGGTGGCGGTGGCGCCCGGCAGCGCAGTGATCTGGAACAGCGTGCAAGGCGAGCCGGAGCCGGGTGCGCCGATGATCGCGTAGTCGCCCACCGCGAACTGGCCGACGTTGCTGACGGCGAACAGGGTGGCCGTGCTGTTGACCATCACGGGGGTCCCGGTGAGGGACGCCGTGCCGGAGGCGCCGGTGAAGATGATGCGGTCGGAGGCCGTCGCGCTGCCGCCATCGACGATGCGAGCGGGCATGAACACGGCGCCGTTGGAGACCATGGCCGTGCCGTTGTAGGCGTTCCAGGTCGGGCAGATGGTCTGGCTGTTGGCAAAGAAACCGGCACCGGCGTTGCGGCCCGAAGCGTCGATCAGCGACAGCGCGATCTGGGCGCTGCTCTGCGCCGCGGAGCTGGAGCCGATGATGGTGAACTGCCGTCCCGAAGCGACGATCGCCGTGACCACCGCCAGTGCGACGATGAGGCCCAGGGCGCTGGCCACCATGAGCTCCACGAGGGAGAAGCCACGGCTGCGGGAGCGCATCGCGAGTGCCTTGAAAGCGATGGTGTTCATGGCCACTGCACCCGGTTGACGATTTCCATGGTGTGCGGCAGGTCCGCATCGGTGTTCTTCCAGCACAGCTTGACGGTGACCAGGTCCGTCCCGGTGACGATCACCTGCTGGTCCTCGCGGCGGGCGCGCGGGAAGGTGGCGATCACCTGGGCCAGCCAGTCCGTCATGACGGCGTTCGTCGAGGCGGCACCGGTGGGCGAGCAGGTGCCCGCGCTGCCGTCCGGACGGTGCTGGAAGGTGGCGATGTTCGCACGGTCGGAGATGAGGATGCGGGCCAGCAGCTGGTCGGCCAGGAAGGAGGCCTCCGCGCGCTGGCGCGCCTCGGAGGACATCTTCACGGCCGTGGCCTGCAGCTGCATGAGGCCGACGATCCCCAGGGCGAAGATCACGACGGCCACCAGCACTTCCACCATCGAGAAGCCGCGGACGGCGCGCAAGGCAGCAGGTGCGGCGCGCATCAGCACTTCCTCGGGTCGGAGGCGGCGGTGGTCGCCGGGTCGCACATGCGGATCAGGCCGCCGCCGAAGATGTTGATCTGGCGCGTGCGGGTGTTGGCCACGCCGCTGGAAACGGTCACTTGCGACATCGGCGTGCCGCTGGCCTGGATGAGGCCGTTGGGCAGGAAGGTCACCGAGGTCGAGGGCGCGGTGCCGATCACGACCTTCGACCAGTCGGCGGTGTTGAAGCTCTGGATGGTGTCGCTGGAGGCAGCGTTCTCCAGCGTCCAGCCGGAGGCGCCGCTGAGGGTGAAGCGGACCGGGACGTTGCGCCGCACGGCCTCCGCCCTCCCCTTGGTCAGGCCATCCAGCACGCTCTGGGCGGCGCCCTGCACGCGGCGGTTGGCGATCATCGCCGCCGCGTTGGGTGCCGCCAGCGTCGCCGCGACGGCGACGATCATGAGCACCACCACCAGTTCGATGAGGGTCACGCCCCGCTGGCGAGGCTGTCCCCAGGCACAGGCGCGCGGGTCCATCAGCAGTTCTCCCCCGGTTTCTTGATCCAGCAGGTCTTGTTCACGGCCACGCCGTTGAAGGTCGAGGTTCCGTGCACGTCGGCATCGTTGATCGTGTAGACGTAGCCGGCCAGGTCACGGCCGCCGGTGGCCGTGATCAGGAAGGACTGGCCTGTGTTGCTCGTGGCGCAGCTGAAGGCGAAGCTGTCCGCCGACGGGACGCCGACGCCGCAGGTCGTGCCGGCCGTGGGGCCGTAGCTGCGGTTGTCCTGGTAGTACTGCTCCATGCGCACCCGCACGGTGGTCAGTTCGCTCAGGGCGACGGCGATCTTGCCGCGCCGCACGTGGGCGGCGTAGGAAGGGTACGCCACGGTTGCCAGCAGGGCGACGATCGCCACGACGATCATCAGCTCGATGAGCGTGAAGCCCCGCCCGGCTCTTGGTATTTTCAACTGCTTCATCGGTTTGGCGCCTCCCCCGACGCGCGTCCTTTAGTGCAGCTCGACATTCACGGCCGCCCAGGGTTTGTAGCCGAGGTCCGAAGGCGGTCGCACACTTGACAGATGGACGTTCCCGCGCCACCGACGACCGGTGTACCCGAAAGGCCTCATCGCCAAAGTCGGCGGGCGCAGGCTGGCGCCGTGCCATCCCGGGCGAGTCCCGGGGCGCGTCGGACGCGTATGCGAAGGCGTGGCGACTCGCGGATCGGGACCGCGAGACGGGAGCGTCAGCTCTCGTAGACGATCTGCGCCAGGCCCTCGTGGGCCTGCGCCATCCAGCTCGCGAGGGCCGCGTCGCTGGGGAAGAACCTGGCCTGTTCGCCCAGCTGGAGTTCGGCGGTCGCCTCCTCGCGCTGCACGAGCAGCCGCACCGGCAGGCCGCGCAGCAGCTCGCCCTGCTCGGTGACTTCCTTCTTCGGCGGGAAATCGCGCACCAGCCGGCCGATGTCGGGCGCGGTGCCGTTGACGGCCACCTTCAGGTACTTGCCGAAGCGGCAGCGCGCCGTGGCGAGGTCCCAGATCTGCTGCACGTTCAGGCGGAAGCCGCCGGTGAAGCGGTCCGGCTGCAGCTTGGCTTGCACCACGATCAGCTCGTCGTCCTTGAACCAGGCGCGGTGCGGGCTGAAGACGGATTCGTCCGCCGCCGCCTCGATCACGTCCGTCTTGTCATCCAGCTTGAACAGGGCCAGCTTGCCGCGCTGGCCGTTGATCACGCGCATGTCCGTGACGATGCCGGCCAGCATCAGCGGCTCGCGCGTGTCCACCAGTTCCTCGATGCGGCGCTTGCAGAAGCGCCGCACCTCGCGCTCCACCTCGTCGAACAGGTGGCCCGAGAGATAGAAGCCGATCGCGGTCTTCTCCTGGGACAGGCGCTCCTTCACGCCCCAGGGCATGGCTTCCACCAGGTCGGGCTCCTGCGTGCTGGCGGCATGCGAGTCGCCCATGTCGAACAGGCCGCCCTGGTTCGCATTGGCTTCGGTGGTCGCGGCGAACTCGAAGGCACGGTCGATGGTCGCCACCAGCGCCGCGCGGTTCATGTGCAGCACGTCGAAGGCACCCGCCTTGATCAGCGCCTCCACCGTGCGCTTGTTGATGCGCGCCCGGTCCACCCGGCAGCAGAAGTCGTACAGGCTCGTGAACGCCCCACCCTCTTCGCGCGCCGCCACGATGGCTTCCACCGCGGACTGGCCGGTCCCCTTCACCGCGCCCAGGCCATAGCGTATCACCTTGTCCGAGATCGGCTCGAAGCGGTAGGTGCCGCGGTTGATGTCCGGCGCCTCGAAGGTCATGCCGAAGTTCTTGACCGCGTCCTCGAACAACACCTTGAGCTTGTCGGTGTTGTCCATTTCGATCGTCATGTTGGCGCAGTAGAACTCCGCCGTGTAGTGCACCTTCAGCCAGCCCGTGTGGTAGGCCAGCAGGGAGTAGGCGGCCGCGTGCGACTTGTTGAAGCCGTAGCCCGCGAACTTCTCCATCAGGTCGAAGATCTCGTCGGCCTTGGCTTGCGGGATGCCGTGGGTCTTCTCGGCACCGGCGCGGAAGCGCTCCCGGTGCTCCGCCATCTCCTCGGCCTTCTTCTTGCCCATCGCCCGGCGCAGCAGGTCGGCGCCGCCCAGCGAGTAGCCGCCCAGGATCTGCGCGGTCTGCATCACCTGCTCCTGGTAGACCATGATCCCGTAGGTCTCGCCGAGCATGTCCGCCACCGCCGGATGCGGGTACTCCACCGTCTCGCGCCCGTGCTTGCGCGCCACGAAGCTGGGGATCAGGTCCATCGGGCCCGGCCGGTACAGGGCGTTCAGGGCGATCAGGTCTTCCAGCCGCGAGGGCTTGGCGTCGCGCAACATGCCTTGCATGCCGCGCGATTCGAACTGGAACACCGCCTCGGTCTTGCCGTCGGTGAACAGCCGGTAGGTCGGCGCGTCGTCGAGCGCGATGTTCTCGAAGGTGAATCCTTCCTGCCCCGGGTGGCGCTTGACGATGAACTGGCGTGCCAGTTCCAGGATCGTCAGCGTCGCCAGGCCCAGGAAGTCGAACTTCACCAGCCCGGCGGCCTCGACGTCGTCCTTGTCGTACTGGCTCACGGCCGAATCGCTGCCCGGCTGCTGGTACAGCGGCGTGAAGTCCGTGAGCTTGCCCGGCGCGATCAGCACGCCGCCCGCGTGCATGCCGATGTTGCGGGTCATGCCTTCGAGCTTCTGCGCGAGGTCCAGCAGCGTCTTGACCTCGTCCTCGCGCTGGTAACGCTCCTTGAGGATGGGCTCCTGCTCCAGGGCGTCGGCGATCGTGATGTGGGTGCCGGGCTTGTTCGGGATCAGCTTGCTGATGCCGTCGCAGAAGGTGTAGCTCATGTCCAGCACCCGCCCCACGTCGCGCACCGCCGCGCGCGCGGCCATCGTGCCGAAGGTGGCGATCTGCGACACGGCGTCGCGCCCGTACTTCTCCTTGACGTACTCGATGACGCGGTCGCGGTTGCCCTGGCAGAAGTCGATGTCGAAGTCGGGCATGGACACCCGCTCCGGGTTGAGGAAGCGCTCGAACAGCAGGTTGTACTGCAGCGGGTCGAGGTCCGTGATCTTCAGCGCGTAGGCGACCAGCGAGCCGGCCCCCGAACCGCGGCCCGGCCCCACCGGGCAGCCGTTGTTCTTGGCCCAGTTGATGAAGTCGCCCACGATCAGGAAATAGCCGGGAAATCCCATCTTCAGGATGGTCCCGAGCTCGAACTCCAGCCGTTCCACATAGCGCGGCGTCTGCTTCTCGCGTTCCGCCGCGTCGGGGAAGAGGTGCAGCAGGCGTTCCTTCAGGCCCTCGTGCGAAGCGAAGCGGAAGTACTCGTCGATCGGCATGCCGTTGGGCGTGGGGAAGTTCGGCAGCCGCGGCTTGCCCAGTTCCAGCACGAGGTTGCAGCGGCGCGCGATCTCCAGCGTGTTGGCGACGGCAGACGGCAGGTCGGCGAACAGCTGCGCCATCTGGGCGGCGGACTTGAAGTACTGCTCGCGCGTGAAGCGGCGCACGCGGCGCGGGTTGCCCAGGATCTCGCCGTCCGAGATGCAGACGCGGGCCTCGTGCGCCTCGTAGTCGTCTTCCTTGGTGAACTGCACCGGGTGCGTGGCCACGACGGGCAAGTTCAGGCGCGCCGCGAGTTGCACGGCGGCCGCGACATGGGTCTCGTCCTCGGGCCGGCCGGCGCGTTGCAGCTCGATGTAGAAGCGGTGCGGGAACAGGCCCGCGAGCTGCAGCGCGAGTTCGGAGGCCCGGCTCTCGTCGCCCTGCAGCAGCGCCTGGCCGACCGGGCCGGCCTGCGCGCCGGACAGCATCAGCAGCCCTTCGCCCAGTTCCTGCAGCCATTCCAGCTTCACCACGGCCTGGGCGCGCACCACGTTCTTCGTCCACGCCCGTGCCAGGATTTCGCAGAGGTTCAGGTAGCCGCGGTGGCTCTGCACCAGCAGCACGACGCGGGCGATGGCACCGGCGTCGGTGCCGAAGCCCTGCAGCATGATCTCGCAGCCGACCACGGGCTTCAGGCCCGCCCCGCGCGCACCCTTGTAGAACTTGATCGCCCCGAACAGGTTGTTCAGGTCCGAGATGCCCAGCGCCGGCTGCCCGTCGGCCCCGGCGGCCTTCACGATCTCGTCGATGCGGTTGGTGCCGTCGACGACGGAGAATTCGGTGTGGAGGCGCAGGTGCACGAACATGGTTCGATTGTAGGAAACGCCGGAGGCCCCCCGCCGCGCAAACTGCGCGCGGCGGACATTTTCCGCGGCCCGGACCTCCCGCCCTTGACAGCCACGCACAATGTCGTCCCGTGAACGAAGTCCTCAACGTCTCGGCCTACCTTTTCACGCCCCTTGCCGACGCGGGGGCGCTGCGCGAGCCGCTGCTGGCCCGCGCGCGGGCACTCGGGCTGAAAGGGACGATCCTGCTGGCCGACGAGGGCATCAACCTGTTCCTGGCCGGTGCGCCGCAGGCGGTCCGCGCCCTGCTGGCCGAACTGCGGGCCGACCCGCGCCTGGCGGCCCTGCAGGCCAAGGAGAGCTGGTCGGACGCCGTGCCCTTCGGCCGCATGCTGGTCAAGCACAAGCGCGAGATCATCCGGATGAACCATCCCGCGATCCAGCCCGCCGCCGGCCGCGCGCCTGCCCTGGACGCGGTCACGCTCAAGCGCTGGCTGGACCAGGGCCATGACGACGCGGGCCGGCCCGTGGTCCTCCTGGACACGCGCAACGCGTTCGAGGTGGACTACGGCACGTTCGAGGGCGCGCTGGACTGGCGCCTGGACAAGTTCAGCGACTTCCCCGCGGCGCTGGGCGCCCATGCGCCGCAGCTGCAAGGCAAGGCGGTGGTGAGCTTCTGCACCGGCGGCATCCGCTGCGAGAAGGCGGCGCTGGTGATGCGCGAGGAAGGCCTGGAGAACGTGTGGCAGCTCGAAGGCGGCATCCTCAAGTACTTCGAGGAAACCGGTGGCGCCCACTTCCAGGGGACGTGCTTCGTGTTCGACGAACGGGAAGCGCTGGAGCCGACGCTCAAGCCCCTGCCTCGGTAGCCGTCCTTCCCGCGAGGGCGGGAACCCAGGGCTGCCAGCAGGCGGCGCGCAGCGCGTTGGCTAGGAGCGCGGCTCCGGCGGCGTGAACCGTGTCGGCGGCAGCGGGATGAACTCCGTCTCCCCCGGAACGGTGCCCATGCGCATGGCCTCCCAGTCCGCACTGGCTTCGATGATGCGGTCCTTGCGGCTGGAGACGAAGTTCCACCACATGTGCCGCGGTGCATCCAGCGGCGCACCGCCGACCACGACGAGCCGCGCGCCCGCCGGAGCGGACAGCTGCACCGGCTCGCCGGCGCGCAGCACGGCCATCTGCCGCTGCGGCAAGTCCTCGCCATCGAGCAGCAGCCCGCCCTCCACCGAGTAGACCGCATGCTCCGGCGCGATCGCCGGAAGCTCCATGCGCCCGCCCGCCGGCAGCCAGATGTCCAGATAGAGCGTCGGCGACAGCGCCGGCACGGGCGAACGCGCGCCGAAGGCCTCGCCCACCAGCAACCGCACGCGCGCATCGCCCACGCTGCACTCCGGGATCGCGTCCGCCGGCGTGTGCGAGAAGGAAGGCTCGGCCTCCTCGTGTTGCAGCGGCAGCGCCGTCCACAGCTGCAGCCCGTGGTTCACGTGGCGCACGTCGCGCAGGTGCGCGGGACGGCGCTCGGAATGCACGATGCCGCGCCCCGAGGTCATCCAGTTGATCGCGCCCGGCTCGATCAGCTGCTCGGTGCCCAGGCTGTCCCTGTGCATCATCGCGCCGTCGAACAGGTAGGTGACGGTCGCCAGCCCGATGTGCGGATGGGGCCGCACGTCGTGGTTCGCGCCGGGCAGTTCCTCCGCGGGGCCGAAGTGGTCGAAGAAGATGAAGGGCCCGACGTTGCGCTGCCGCGCTTGCGGCAGCAGGCGCCGCACGAGGAAACCACCGCCGAGGTCTTTCTCCTGGCCGTCGAGCTGCTGCTGGATCATGGGGTCCATTCTAGGAAGGCAGGCCGCCACCGACCATTGAAATCCACTGAACGCTGTCGTCAAACGCAATCCCTGCCCTTGCACGGCCGCGGCTCGTACAGTCCACGCGTCCCCTTCACGACCTGAAAGAATCCATGGCCAAGATCCTCGTCCTGTACCACAGCATGTACGGTCACATCGAAACGATGGCGCAGGCCGTCGCGAAAGGCGCGCGCGAAGTCGCCGGCGCGCAGGTCGACATCAAGCGTGTGCCCGAAACCATGCCCGACGGAGCCTTCAAGGCGGCAGGGGGCAAGGCCAACCAGGCCGCGGCGATCGCCCAACCGACGGAGCTGGCGGACTACGACGCGATCATCTTCGGCACGCCCACCCGCTTCGGCAACATGACCGGGCAGATGCGCAACTTCCTGGACCAGACCGGCGGCCTGTGGATGAAAGGCTCGCTGGTCGGCAAGGTGGGTTCGGTGTTCACGTCGAGCGCGACCCAGCACGGCGGCCAGGAAAGCACCATCCTGACCTTCATCCCCACGCTGCTGCACCAAGGCATGGTGGTGGTCGGCCTGCCCTATGCGGAGCAGCGCCAGATGGGACTGGACGAGATCAAGGGCGGCAGCCCCTACGGTGCGTCCACCATCGCCGGCGGCCAGGGCGAGCGCCAGCCCAGCGAGCAGGAGCTCGGCATGGCGGCGTTCCAGGGCAAGCACGTCGCGACGATCGCGACGAAGTTGTTCGGCTGAGCGGCGGCAACGCGCGCTGCATCCGGCCCGAAGGTCCAATGCGGCCAGGTGCCGCGCCGCCTATCCTTGCGCGGCGCGACCCTTCTGGCGGCTCGGCATGGGCGGCCTCGACGGGACCACGGCCGCCAGCGAGCCGGCGCGCCCCAATGTTCTCTCCGACAGGAGCCCGAGAATGAGCGATTCGATCCTCCGTGGCCGGCGCGGCACCGTCGCGCCCCTCGTCGCAGCCGGCCTTCTGGTCCTGTCAGTCGGCGCATCCGCGCAGACCCAGCAGGCCGACCAGCGCCAGGCCGGCCGCAACGCGAACCAGGCCGCCAAGCAGCAGGCCCGGACGACCAAGGTCGATTGCCGGCAGGAGAACAACAAGAGCAATGCCGAGTGCCGCCAGGACAAGCGGGAAACCAAGCAAAGCGGCCGCGAGACGAAGCGGGACATCAAGTACTGACACCCCGGCGAACGCCTGGCGGCGCCGGAGCTTCCTTCAGCGCTCGAACCGGGCCGTGACCTGCGCGATGCGCTCGCCGAACAGCCGGGCCGTCTCCAGGTCCCCCGGCGCCATCGCATCCGCCCCTGCATCCGACGGTGACTGCGCAATCGCGCCGCTGTACGACACCAGGTAGTTGATGTCGTCGCGTTTCGCCGCGCGAGTGTTGCTGGGCATCAGCCCCTGGCTCACCCAGATCATGCCGTGCTGCATGGCCAGGGTGAACAGCGTCAGCAGCGTGCCCTGCTTGTCGCCGCTCATGCCGGCGCTATTGGTGAAGCCGGCGGCGATCTTGTCCTTCCAGGCCTGGGCGTACCAGGGCCGGGAGGACGCGTCGGCGAACTTCTTGAACTGCCAGCTCACGCTGCCCATGTAGGTGGGCGAGCCGAACACGATGGCATCGGCCGCGGCCAGCTGTTCCCAGCCGCCCGCGGGCAGGTTGCCGTCCGCGTCGATGGCGAGCAGGTGCGCGCCCGCGCCGCTGGCCACCGCCTGCGCCAGGCGCTGCGTGTGGCCGTATCCGGAGTGGTAGACGACGACGATGTCGGCCATGCGGCGTCAGCTGCGGCGCTTGCCGTCGAGGCTGTACGCACCGGCGCCGAAAGCCGCCAGGACCAGCAGGCCGCCGACCACGGCGACGTTCTTGAAGAAGGCCTGCTTCTGCATCATGGCCTGCGCTTCCGGCAGCGCCCAGTAGCCGTGGAAGATGGGCGTGATCACCGCGACGAAGATCGCCAGGCCCAGGGCCGCCCAGCGCGCACGCAAGCCCACGATCAGCAGCAACCCCAGGCCGAGTTCGGCCGCGATGGCCAGCGCGGCACACAGCTCGGGCAGCGGCACGCCCTTGGACGCGATGTAGCCCACCGTGCCGGCAAAGCCGGTGATCTTGGCCCAGCCCGCGGGCACGAACAGCAGGGCGACCAGCACCCGGCCGATCAGGGCCATCAGGTTCTGCGCCGGGGTCAGGGCGAGGCCGGTCGACGGGTCGACGGCGTAGTTGTTGGCGGTGGAAGCGAGCGTAGTCATGGGAACTCCTTTTGTTGAAAAGCAAAAATCAGTGTTCGGCGAGGTCGAACACCAGCACCTCGGCGTCCTTGCCGTCCGCGAGCCGCAGTTGCGACTCGCCGCGCAGCCTGGCGGCATCGCCCGCCTCCAGCCGCGTGCCGTTGACGGACAGCGCCCCGCGCACGAGGTGCACGTACACGGGCCGTTGGGCGTCCAGCGCCAGTGTCGCCTGTTCGGCGCCGTCGAACAGGCCGGCGTAAACGCGCGCATCGGCGTGGATCAGCACGGAACCCTGGGCGCCGTCGGGCGAGGCGACCAGCCGCAGCTTGCCGCGCTTCTCCGCGTCGGCGAAGCCCTTCTGCTCGTAGCTGGGCTCGATCCCGGTCACGTTGGGCTCGATCCAGATCTGCAGGAAGTGGGTCGTGCGGTCCTTCGCGTGGTTGAACTCGCTGTGCATCACGCCGCGGCCAGCGCTCATGCGCTGCACGTCGCCCGGCGGGATGCCCTTGATGTTGCCCAGCGTGTCCTTGTGCGCGAGCTCGCCCGACAGCACGTAGCTGATGATCTCCATGTCGCGGTGGCCATGCGTGCCGAAGCCGGTGCCGGGGGCGATGCGGTCTTCGTTGATCACGCGCAGGTTGCCGAAGCCCATGTGCTCCGGGTCGTGGTAGCCGGCGAAGGAAAAGCTGTGGAAGGACTTCAGCCAGCCGTGGTCGGCATAGCCGCGATCCTGGGACTTGCGCACTGCGAGCATGGGGCGACTCCTTTGAATGGACACAAATGTAGGCGCCGACCCTGCCGGCACAGCCGCCCGGGTTTGATGGCATCATTCAAACCGTTTGAATGATAGAGCCTTCCCATGGCCTCGCCGCGTGACGTCCTGACCCCCGATGCGCTGGGCGTCGTGCAGGCCGTGGCGGACCACGGCAGCTTCGCCGCCGCCGCCCGCGAGCTGGGCCTGGTGCCCAGTGCCGTCACCTACCGCGTGCGCCAGCTCGAGGATGCGCTCGACGTGCTGCTGTTCGACCGCAGCTCGCGCCAGGCGCGCCTGACGGCCGCGGGCAACGAGCTGCTGTGCGCCGGCCAGCAGCTGCTGCAGGACATCGACGCCATGGCCAACCGCGTCAAGCGCGTGGCGACCGGCTGGGAAGCGGAGTTCACGATCGCCAGCGACAGCGCCCTGTCCTGTTCCACCCTGCTGGAGCTGGCCGAGGCCTTCTACGCCCTGCGGCCCACGACGCGCCTGCGCATCCGCGACGAGGCGCTCGCCGGCACGCTGGAGGCGCTCACCTCCGGCCGCGCCGACCTCGCCCTCGGCGTGGTCCTCGAGCCGGGCACCACGCAGGGCGTGCAAAGCCACGAGCTGGGCGACCTGCTGTTCGTCTACTGCGTCGCCCCGCACCATCCACTGGCGGCCGCGGAGCAGCCCATCGCCGACGACGTGCTGGTGAAGCACCGCGCCGTCGCCGTGTCCGACTCCGCGCAGCAACGCGGCCAGGCCATCACCATGTCGCTGCTGCCGGGGCAGGACGTCTTCACCGTGGGCACCATGCGTGCCAAGCTCGACGCGCAGCTGCGCGGGCTCGGCGGTGGCTTCCTGCCCGAGCCGCTGGCACGTCCCTACCTCGAAAGCGGGCGGCTGGTGCAGCGTGACGTGCAGCGCGCCAGCCGCCGCACCGTGCGCATGGGCTACGCGTGGCGCAGTGCCGGCAACCTGGCGCCGGGCCGGGCGCTGCAATGGTGGCTGTCGCAGCTGGAAAGCCCGACGACGCGCTCCGCCCTGCTGGAACGCCACCGCTCCGCCTGAGATGGCCTACCGTGGCCGCTTCGCGCCCTCCCCTACGGGCCCCCTGCATGCGGGCTCGCTGGTCGCCGCGCTGGCGAGCTGGCTCGATGCGCGCGCCCACCAGGGCACGTGGCTGGTGCGCATCGAGGACGTGGACAAGCCGCGCTGCGTGCCTGGCGCGGACGCGGAGATCCTGCGCCAGCTCGCGGCCTGCGGCCTGCTGCCCGACGAGCCGCCCGAATGGCAGTCGCACCGCGAGGCGCTGTACCAGGCGGCGCTGGACCGCCTGGTGACGGGCGCGCAAGCCTATGCCTGTGCCTGTTCGCGCAAGGACATCGCGCTGGCGCTGATGGCGCAGGGCCGCGAGCGCGAACGCCACGCCGACCTCGTCTACCCGGGCACCTGTCGCGGCGGGCTGCACGGCAAGCCTGCACGCGCGTGGCGCTTGCGCGTCCCCGAGGGCACGGTCGCCTGGACGGACCGCCGGCTCGGCGTGCACCTGCAAGACGTGGCCCGCGCGGTCGGCGACTTCGTGCTCAAGCGCGCCGACGGGCTCTTCGCGTACCAGCTCGCCGTGGTGGTCGACGATGCGGCCCAGCGCGTCACCCACGTCGTGCGTGGCGAGGACCTCGTCGACAACACGCCGCGACAGCAGCTGCTGCAGCGCGCGCTGGGGTACGGGCAGCCCGCCTACCTGCATACGCCGCTGGTGATGGGCCGCAACGGCGAGAAGCTGTCGAAGCAGAACGGGGCGGCGCCGCTGGACCTGCACGATCCGCGGCGCGCCCTCGCATCGGCTGCCGCGGTGCTCGGTCTCGCGCTGCCTGGGCAGGGCACGCTTGCGCAAGCGCTGGCGCAGTTGGCCGCCGCCTGGGCCGCCCGCTATCCCTAAGGGACAATCGGGGCATGAGCGACGACCCGAACCCGCCAGAGAGCGTGGTCCATCCCCGCGGCATCCGCAGCTACGTGCTGCGCACCGGCCGCACGACCATCGGCCAGGCGAAAGCCATCGAGACGCTGGGGCCGCAGTACCTCGTGCCGTACCAGGCGCAAGCGGTGGACCTGCCTGCCCTGTTCGGCCGCAACGCGCCCACGGTGCTGGAGATCGGCTTCGGCATGGGCGAGGCCACGGCCCACATCGCCGCGCTGATGCCCGAAAAGAACTTCCTGTGCTGCGAGGTGCACACGCCCGGCGTCGGCGCGCTGCTCAAGCGCATCGGCGAGCTGGGCCTGACCAACATCCGCATCGTCCAGCACGACGCCGTGGAGGTGCTGGACCACATGCTGGCGCCCGCGTCGCTCGCCGGCGTGCACATCTTCTTCCCGGACCCCTGGCACAAGGCAAGGCACAACAAGCGGCGCCTGGTCCAGCCGCACTTCGTCGCGAAGCTGCTGCCGCGCCTGCGGCCGGGGGGCTACATCCATTGCGCCACGGACTGGCAGCCGTACGCGGAGCAGATGCTGGTGGTGCTGTCCGCCGAGCCGGCCTTGGAGAACGCTGCGGGCGGCTATGCGCCCAAGCCGGCGTACCGTCCGCTCACCAAGTTCGAGAACCGCGGCGTTCGCCTCGGCCACGGGGTGTGGGACGTGGTGTTCACGAGGAAGTGACCTTCCTTGCGCCGCTGGCGGGAACGCAGGGCACGCGTCGAGCGGCAGCCCTTCCCGGCGGCGAGAGGCAGCCAGTGGGACCAAGGTCCGATGGCCGGCGGCACGGCAGCAACGCACGATGCGCGGTGCTGTTCGTGGCGGCCGGCCGAGCGCCGATCTCCACCGCCCGGCCTGGGGTCAGGAAAGGAGCCACTCGATGCCAGACATCGACCGCGAAGAGGTCGTCGGAACCCTGAACCGCCTGCTCGAGGCGGAACTGGCCGGCGTCGTGCGCTACACCCACTATTCGCTGCTGGTGTTCGGGTTCGGCCGCATCCCCATCGTGTCCTGGTTGCGGGAGCAGGCCACCGAATCGCTCGCGCATGCCCAGCAGGTCGGCGAGTGGATCACCACGCTGGGCGCCTACCCGTCCCTCGCCATCGGTCCGCTGCTCGACACGCATCGCGAGGACGTGGGATCGATGCTGCGGGAGTCACTGGAAGCGGAAGCGGCCGCGCTCGCCCTCTACCGCGAGCTGCTCGCGCGGGTGGAGGGACGTTCGGTCGCCCTGGAGGAGTTCGCCCGGCAGATGATCTTCGCCGAGGAACAGCACGCCGCCGACGTGGAGAAGATGCTGCGCAAGCCCGGCGAGCCCCCACCCCAGCCGTCCGCCAGGGCGGCCGGAAAGGGGACCGTCAGGCCTTGATCTCTTTCGCGGTGATCTGGTACTTGAAGTCGTCCGGCGCGTAGGAATCGAAGCGGCCCTGCTGGTCTTCGGCCACCGGGTACATCAGGAAGCCCAGCTTGCCCAGGCGCGACCCGGGCAGCGCCACGTCGTGCGCCATGTTGTAGCCGACCCAGTTGCCTTCCCAGCCGCCGTACAGTGCCTTGTAGACGGGCGCCACGACCGGGTCCGACACGGTCTTGATCCAGGTGGGCGTCTCCTGCCGCATCACCTTCGCCACGTCGGCGGGGTCCATCGCCACCCAGCCGTGGGCGCGCAGGAAGACCTCGGCGCGGCAGTGCTGCGCCCCCTTGAGGCTGGCAGGGTTGCTCCCCAGCTCCTTGTAGCCGAAGGCCGAAGGCGCCAGGCGCACGCCGTAGACGTCACGCGCGGGCACGCCGACCGAGCGGCACAGGCCCACGAACAAGGCATTGATGTCCGCGCACTTGCCGCCCAGGTTGCCGGTCTCCAGCATGGTCTTGATGTCGCCCTCGCCGCAGCCGCGCACCTGCGGCTCGCGCCAGGCGTTGCCCACCACCCAGTCGTAGATGCGGCGCACCTTGTCCTCGTCGGTGCGCGCGTCGCCGGCGGCCTTCAGCGCGGTGTCGCGCACGATGCCGTCGGTGGGGATCAGGCTGGTGGGACGCAGCCAGTACGCGCGTGTGGCGGCATCCATCGGCGCCGGCATCTTGCGTTCCCAGTCGACGGCGCGGTTTTGCGTCTGGACCCGGGTGGTGAGCTCCACGTAGGGCTGGGCGATGCCGGCGTCGAAGTCCACCTGCAGGATGCCGGCGCCGTCCTGGCCGTCGCTCACGCGCGTGGCCTTGCCATTGCTGGCGAAGCTGCTGTCGCCGGAGCGCTGCCAGTCGGTGTTCACCGACGGGATCGGCAACCACACGCGGGTCGCGCCCTGCGACAGGTTCATGTCGACGCGGGTCGTGAGGTCGAAGCTGCGCCAGTTCCCCGTCTGCGGCGCGAAGCGGCGCTCCTGCGCCAGGGCGGCGAACGGGGAGGCGATCACGCCGGTGGCGGCGGCGAGCTGGAGGAAGTGGCGGCGGTTGTGCATGGCGCCGATTATCCGTTCAGCGCCAAAGCCCTTCCACCAGCTTGCCCGCCTCGGCGGTCGTCCAGTCGTATTCGCCCACCAGGCGCCAGCGCGCCTGGCCCTGCGCATCGAACCCGATGGTCGTGGGGAAGATCTTCACGCCCCAGGCCTGCGCGCCGGCGCCCATGGGGTCCAGCAGGACGGGCACGGTCCAGTTCGCGTTGCGCACGTGCCGCTGCACGGAGCTCGCACGCTCCCGGTAGTTGACCGCCTGCAGCACCAGCCGGTCGCTGTAGAACTCGGCCATCTGCTGCAGCAAGGGCATCTCGGTGCGGCAGGGCACGCACCAGGTCGCCCAGAAGTTCACCACGGTGGGCTTGCCGGCGAGGGGGATCGAGACCGACTTGCCCTCGAAGTCGACGGCTTGCCAGGAAGGCAGGCGGGTGCCGGGAGGAAGCAGGTCGAGCCTGGATTGGGCGTGGGCCGGCAGCGCCGCACCCAGCCCCGCCAGGAGGAGCAGCCGCCTGGAAATTCCCTGTCCCTCTCCCGCTTGCGGGAGAGGGTTGGGGTGAGGGTGTAGTGCGTGCCCCGCACCCCTGCCCTCTTCCCAGCGGGGAGCGGGCGCAAGGGCCGAGCAGCGCGAGCTCACACCCGGTCCGCGACCCATTGCTGCACCGATTGCAGGGCGACCGGCAGCTTGCTGGCGTCGGTGCCGCCGGCCATGGCCATGTCGGGCTTGCCGCCGCCCTTGCCGCCCACCTGCTGGGCCACGAAATTCACCAGGTCGCCGGCCTTCACCTTGCCCATGCGGTCGGCCGTGACGCCGGCGGCCAGTTGCACCTTGGCGCCGTCGACGCTCGCCAGCACGATGGCGGCGGACTTGAGCTTGTCCTTGAGCTTGTCCATGGTATCGCGCAGCACCTTGGCGTCGGCGCCTTCCAGGCGCGCGGCCAGCACCTTGGTCCCCTTCACGTCGACGGCCTGCGCCAGCAGTTCGTCGCCCTGCGAGGACGCGAGCTTGCCCTTGAGCTGGGCGACTTCCTTTTCCAGGGCACGCACCTGCTCCAGCACCTGGCCGATGCGGGCCTGCAGCTCCGGCGCCGGCGTCTTGAGCGCGCCGGCGGCGCTGTTCACGGTGCTTTCCAGCTCCTGCAGGTAGGCCAGCGCGTTGGCGCCGGTGACGGCCTCCACCCGGCGCACGCCCGCGGCCACGCCCGACTCGCCCACGATCTTGAACAGCCCGATGTCGCCTGTGCGCTGCACGTGCGTGCCGCCGCACAGCTCGCGGCTGCTGCCGATGTCCAGCACGCGCACGCTCTCGCCGTACTTCTCGCCGAACAGCATCATGGCGCCGGTCGACTTGGCCGACTCGATGTCCATCACGCGTGCCTGCGTCTGCTGGTTCGCCAGGATCTCCGCGTTCACCCGCTTCTCGATCTCGCGGATCTGCTCCTCGCTGACCGGCGCGTTGTGCGTGAAGTCGAAGCGGGTCTTGTCCGGGTCGACCAGCGAACCCTTCTGCTGCACGTGCTCGCCCAGCACCTCGCGCAGCGCCTTGTGCATCAGGTGCGTCACGCTGTGGTTGCGCATCGTGGACTGGCGCAGCGCCATGTTCACGGAGGCCTTCACCACGTCGCCGACCTTGAGCGTGCCCTGCGTCTGCGCCCCGTGGTGGCCGAACACGTCGGCCTTGATCTTCTGCGTGTCCTCCACGCCGAACTGCACCCCTTCGGCAGCGAGCGTGCCGCTGTCACCCACCTGGCCGCCGCTCTCGGCGTAGAAGGGCGTCTTGTCCAGGACCACGACGCCGGGCTGGCCTTCTTCCAATTGCTGCACCGGCGTGCCGTCCCGGTACAAGGCGACGACCCGGGCGCTCTCCTGCAGGCTCTCGTAGCCCGTGAAGACGTTGCCGGCGCCGCCGTACTCCAGCCCGCGGTCCATCCTGAACTTGCCCGCGGCGCGGCCGGCCGCCTTCTGCTTTTCCATCGCGGCATTGAAGCCGGCCTCGTCCACGCTCACCCCGCGCTCGCGGCAGACGTCGGCCGACAGGTCCAGCGGGAAGCCGTAGGTGTCGTGCAGCTTGAAGGCGACTTCACCGGGCAGCACCTTCTGGCCGCCGGCGAGGGCCGCATCCAGGATCTCCATGCCGTTGGCGAGCGTCTCGTAGAAGCGCTCCTCTTCCGCCTTCAGCACCTCCATCACCTTCTTCTCGGCCGCCTTCAGGTGCGGATAGGCCTCGCCCATCAGCTGGACCAGCGTGGGCACCAGCTTGTGGAAGAAAGGCGTCTTCTGCCCCAGCTTGTAGCCGTGGCGGATCGCGCGGCGGATGATGCGGCGCTGCACGTAGCCGCGGCCTTCGTTGGACGGGATCACGCCGTCGGCCACCAGGAAGCTGGTGGCGCGGATGTGGTCGGCGATCACGCGCAGCGAGGGATTCGACAGGTCGCTGGTGTGCGTCTCGCGGCCGGCGGCGGCGATCAGCACCTGGAAGAGGTCGATCTCGTAGTTGCTGTGCACGTGCTGCAGGATCGCGGCCAGCCGCTCCAGGCCCATGCCCGTGTCGACGCAGGGCGCGGGCAGTGGGCGCAGGGAGCCGTCGGGCTGCATGTCGAACTGCATGAACACGTGGTTCCAGATCTCGATGTAGCGGTCGCCGTCCTGCTCCGGGCTGCCCGGCGGGCCGCCGGGGATCTCGGGGCCGTGGTCGTAGAAGATCTCCGAGCAGGG
Source organism: Ramlibacter sp. G4-7 (assembly GCF_057784995.1). Taxonomy (NCBI): domain Bacteria; kingdom Pseudomonadati; phylum Pseudomonadota; class Betaproteobacteria; order Burkholderiales; family Comamonadaceae; genus Ramlibacter; species Ramlibacter sp. G4-7. Next base: position 212,060 of record NZ_JBYNTT010000009.1, on the reverse strand, counting down.
GCCGCAGGGGCCGGTGTCGGCCATCATCCAGAAGTTGTCGCTGGCGTACTTGGCGCCCTTGTTGTCGCCGATGCGCACCACGCGCTCGGGCGGCAGGCCGATGTCCTGGGTCCAGATGTCGTACGCCTCGTCGTCGTCGATGTAGACCGTGGCCCAGAGCTTGTCCGCCGGCAGCTTGTAGACCTGCGTCAGCAGCTCCCAGCCCCACTTGAGCGAATCGCGTTTGAAGTAGTCGCCGAAGCTCCAGTTGCCCAGCATCTCGAAGAAGGTGTGGTGCCGCGCCGTGTAGCCCACGTTCTCCAGGTCGTTGTGCTTGCCGCCGGCGCGCAGACACGCCTGGACGGAGGCCGCGCGCACGTACGGGCGCTTGTCGGTCCCCAGGAACACGTCCTTGAACTGCACCATGCCGGAGTTGGTGAACATCAGCGTCGGGTCGTTGGCCGGCACCAGCGGGCTGGACGCCACCACCGTGTGCCCCTTGTCCTTGAAGAAGTCCAGGAAGGTCTGGCGGATGTCGGCGACGGTGAATTTCGGAGTGGTCATAGGTGTCCAGCTGAACCTTTCATTATAGGTTTGGCCTCCTGCGGCCTTTCATGGCGCCCGGATGACCGTGCCCACGGCTTGGCGGGTGGGCACGCCCTTGCGGGCATGCCCCGGAAAAGGGGCTGCCTCTGCCGTGGGACGGTGGGACCGAAGCCGGAGGTTCGTCTGTCCTACAACAAGCACTTCACGTCTCCGACTTGGTCGTGACAACACGGGTCGGACAGTGTCCGGAAGTTAACAACTTCCATCACCGGAGATCCCCATGCCTGTCCAGGTCACTGAATGGAGCGATGCGATGTTCACGTCGCTCGCCGCAGCGATGGCGCTGCTGTTCTCGGCCATCCCCAAGATCATCGGCTTCCTCCTGATCCTCGCCGCGGGCTGGTTCATCGCCTCCCTGATCGAGAAGGGCCTGGCGGCGATCCTGCGCTCCATCCGCTTCAACCACTTCGCCGAGCGCGCGGGCTTGACGGACTTCGTGCAGAAGATGGGGATGAACACCGATCCGGCCGGCATGGTCGGCGTCGTCGTGAAGTGGTTCGTGCGCCTCATCGCGCTGGTGGTGGCCTTCGACGCGCTGGGGCTGCCCGCGGTGTCCGAGGTGCTGCGCCAGCTGCTGCTGTGGCTGCCCAACGTGATCGTCGCGCTCGTGGTGCTGGTCATCGGCGGCCTGGCGGCCCGCGCCCTGAGCAACGTCGTGCGTGGTGCCGCGGCCGAATCGGGACTGTCCAACTCGGACTTCCTCGCGAAGGTCGCCTCCACGGTGGTGTGGGCCTTTGCCATCGTGGTGGCCGTGAACCAGCTGGGCATCGCGACCGAGCTGGTCAACACGCTGTTCATGGCGGTGGTGGGTGCCCTGGCGCTGGCCCTGGGCCTGGCCTTCGGCCTCGGCGGACGCGAGACGGCGGCCGAGATCGTGCGCAAGGCGTACGGCAAGGCGCAGGAGAACACGGGCAAGATGAAGGAGCTGGCCGAGCACGTCGGCGAGAAGGCCCGCTCCGAGAATCGGGAGCTGGGTTCCGGCCAATGGCCCACCGCCGGCTATCCGCAAGGCGGCGGCTCGCAAGGCGGCACCCCGGTGCCCGCCGACCGCAAGCCCGACGTGGACGGCGCCTGATCCCCGATGCGGCCGGGCGGGCCTTGCCCGGCCCGGCCGACCGTCCGCCATCCGCCCCGCGTGCCGGGGCTGCTTTGTGCCCGGTCCGTCCTGCCACACTGCCGCATGGCCCCCGAACCCGTGATCCGGAGCCTGTCGGACACCGACCTGGACAAGTCTGGCCTCTGCAGCTACCTGGCCACGCCGTTCACGATCTTCGCGCAGCACCCGCGTGTGGGCTGCCCCAGCGACGACGAGGCGTGTTGCTGCTGCTCCCTCCCGTCCCGCCAATGCTGCCTGGACTGAAAGTCGGGCGCAGCGAAAACCGACAAGCCGCCCGTCGGGCGGAAAGGAACGTGGCGCCGATGCATTTGTCCAAAGATTGTGGGCGGCCTGATCATCGCCTGCTCCTTGCTTCTCATCGAAGCCATAGGCCCCGCGTGACGGGGCCATTTTTTTCCGGACACGCAGAGCGCGTGTGCGGTTCTGCGCGCGACATCCCATTTGCCTTGCTCCAGGAGACGCCGCCGCGATCGCTAGGCCGGACCGCCAGGAGCGATCGGAACTTATGGGGCGGGGGCGGCGCCGGAGGTCTCCTTCGCGCGCAGCTTGGCACCGATGTATTCGCCGTGCGTGACGTGCAGCAGGCCGGCCAGCCGGGAGATCGTGTGCATCTCCTCCGCCTCGGCCGTGCCATCGGCGAATGCGATCTCCCACATCCGCTCCACCATGCGGATCTTTTCCGGCTGCGCAAGCTGCGCGTTGACCACGGACGTGAACGCATAGAAGTCGCCGGCCCGGCGTGAAGCCTCCTGCGCCCGGAAAAGCAGCGCCTCGGCCGGCGCAGCCAGCAGCCGGAAGTGGTTCGCCAGGATGCGCAGCACTGCCGAACGCTCCGCCGCCGAGAGGGTGGGGCCCGAACGCATCACCTCCACCAGCAGGACGGCCGTGGCCACCTCTACGGTCGGCGCAAGGTCCGGCGCGTCGCGAGCCGTCGCTCCACCAAACAGCCAGTTGCGGAGTTCGCGCAGCATCATCCGCCCCGGCCGCGAAACGGCGCGGCGGCTCCCGCGAAGCACGTGATGCGAGCCAGGATCCGCACCGCGGGGAACGACGCTCGGGTAGTCACCCACCCGCCCCCGTCCAGCGGCGAAGACCCGCCAGTGCTCGCCCGGAAATCCAGCCGTCTGCGCTCCATTCGTCTCAGCTTCTTGAACAGTTCGACGTCCATGGGATCTCCCGCTGCGCCGGCGCAGCCTGCCATCTTCCGAGTTCGTGCGCCGCGTCGCGTGGAAGTTCCGTGCAATACGGAGTTCTTCCTGCCTGAATTCCGACAAATGTATTCCCCGCGTACGCCGCCTGGCGCGAGGCGTCCGCCGCTGCGCCCGGATGCCGGAAGGTTGGCTGCTTGAGCCAGACGTGCACCTCGTGCGTCCTGATCCCCGCGTCCCGTTCATCGTCCACGCCCCGTAGCCGCAGTCCTCCTACAGGTTCGCCGGCGCGCTTGCGTTGCACTAGTTGCAATGCATCCGCTGTCCCGCACCTGGACCCGGCTGGAGGCGAGCTTCTGGTTCGTTCCGGCCTTGATCGTCATGGGCTCGATCGTCGCGGCGATCGCGCTGGTCGAGGCCGACTCGTTGCGCACCTGGAAGCCCGACAACTGGTCGCCGCGCCTCTTCGGCGCCGGCGCCGATGGCTCGCGGGCCATGCTGTCGGCCATCGCCACCTCGATGATCACGGTCGCAGGCGTGGTGTTTTCGATCACCATCGTGGCGCTGTCCCTCACGTCGACGCAATATTCTCCGCGGGTGCTGCGCAACTTCATGCGCGACCGGCCGACCCAGGCGGTGCTGGGTGTGTTCGTGGGCATCTTCGCCTACTGCCTGGTGGTGCTGCGAACGATCCGCGGCGGCGACGAAGGAGCGTTCATCCCGTCGATGGCGGTGCTGGGCGGGATGCTCTATGCGATGGCCGGCATCGCCCTGCTCATCTTCTTCATCCACCACGTTGCGCTGAGCATCCAGGCGTCCTCGATCCTGTCGCGCATTGCCGACGACACAGCCCGCGCCATCGACCGGTCGTTTCCGCAGCAACTGGGGACGGCGCCCCGGGAGGAGTCCCGTCCCGCGACCGTGCCGGCGGTCTGGACGCCCCTGCGCGCACCGCGCAGCGGCTATGTCGTCGCAGCCGAAGGTGACGCGCTGGTGCAACTGGCGTGCGAGAGCGGGCGGGTGCTGCGCCTCTACACGAACGTCGGCGAATTCGTCACGGAAGGGCAGCCCATCGCTGCCTTGGCAGGTCCGGAACCCGTGGACGCCGGCTGCCGAGTTCGCGTGCTGGCCTGCATCCAGCTTGAGAGCCAGCGCACCGTGCAACAGGACGCCGGCTACGGCCTGCAGCAGTTGGTGGACGTGGCCCTGCGCGCGCTGTCACCCGCTGTCAACGATCCGACCACCGCCTGCATGTGCGTGCACCAGCTCGCCGCGCTGGCGGCGCAGCTGGCCCGCAGGGACATCCCCGGTCCGCTGCGCATGCACGAAGGACAACTGCGGGTGGTGGCGCCCACGCCCGATTTCGGCGGCTGGCTGGCGACGACGTTTCTGCCGTTGGTGCTGCACAGCCGCGGCGACTTTTCTGTCCTGCAGTCGCTGGTCGCCGCGGTGGAGCTTGTGACGGAAGCGCTGCCGGAGTTCGATGGGCGACGCACCGCGCTACAGCCCATTGCGCGCCAGTTGCAGCATGCACTGCGTCAGTTGCCTTCCCGGCAGCTCGCCCGGCCTCTGCATCGGCGGCTGCGTAGGCTGCAGTTCGCGCTCGACCGGCCGCCCGCCGCGGGTGCGGTGGCCGACGCCTCGTCCTGACTATTGCCGGCACCCTGCAGGACTTCGGGCGCCCAGCACCCGACCGAGCGAGGCGGCGGCTATAGCTGCGAACCGAAGGCCGAGGCCGTCGCGTCCAGCAGCCTGACGAGCAATGGCCGTGCACGCCAGCGTTGCAGCGTCACGGGGCGAGAAGCCTTCAGGTCCTGTTCGAACACCTGCGTCTGGCGCGCCCCGAACGCCTCGTCGAGCACGTTCATGTTCGCTTCGTCGTTGATCGCGAAAGAGCGATTGTCGAAGTTCGCCGAGCCGACCGATACCCAGCGCCCGTCCACCACGAGGACCTTGCAGTGGTACATGCGGTCCTGATATTCGTGGATGGCTGCGCCTGCCTCGAGGAGCCGCTCCCATCGGTGGCGCGAGGCCCACCGCACGGGTGGCACGTCCATGGCAGGACCAGGGACGATGATCCGCACCCGGACGCCGCGTTTCGTCGCCGCCACCAGCGCATCGATCGCCACCTCGTCCGGGACGAAGTACGCAGCAGAAAGATCGATGGTCCTCGTCGCCGCGGCGATGGAAAGCAGGTACATGAGCTGGACGCTCTCGGCGCCCCCACCCGGCGAACTGGTGAACACGTGGGCCATGGCTGCCCCCTGCGGAGACAGCGGCGGGAAATACCCGGCGCCGTACAAGACCTCTCCGGTGCTCTGCAGCCAGTTGTCCGTGAATGCGGACTGCAGCTGCGCCACCACCGGGCCGCGCGCCATGAAGTGCGTGTCCCGCCACTGGCCGGGTTGCGTGGCATCCCCGGCCCACGCATCAGCAATCCCGAGGCCGCCGGTGAATCCCACTTCGCCATCGACGATCAGGAGCTTGCGATGCGTGCGGTTGTTCAGGCGGTGCAGGTTGTACCAGCGGGGGGAGTTGTACCGGCTGATCCGCACACCGGCGTCCGTCATCAGCCGCAGCATGCGCGGATCGAGGTCACCGCCGATCCAGTCCAGCAACACGTGGACCTTCACCCCCGCGGAAGCCCGTTGCGCGAGGGTCTGCGCAAACCGCCTCCCGATGCCACCCGACCAGTAGATGTAGGTTTCTAGCGTAATGGTGCCGCGGGCCGCCTCGATTGCGGCCAGCATGGCGGAAAAGGCTTCGTCGCCGTTCAGCAACACCCGGACCTCGTTTCCCTCGACCAGTTGCCGGCCCAGCGAGCCGCCGATGGAACGCGGGAATGCTTCGTCGCCGGTCCCGTGGACACGGGGGATCTGCTCGTCGACCTGCTTGTTGCCAAGGCTCAGGTTCAGGATCAGCAGGACGAGCAGCAGTGTCCCCGCGACAAGAAGAACTGCCGGGAGGACACGCTGACCCTGCATGTGGCGGGCCTTCGGCACGTCGCGCGACTGCTGCGACTATCGCGCAGGCGCCGGCACGACGACCACAGGATTCGGGGTCTGTGCACTGATGCGCAATGGCTCCCCGCCCGGCGGCACCACCACGGTCGCTACTTCACGCAGCAGCCCTCCGCCAGCCACGCTTCCGCTGGTGCTGCCGAAGCCCATCACACGCGCCTCGCACGCGACCTGGTATTCGCCACGCAACGGCTGGCAGCGCGCCAGGGCGTTTGCGGTGTAGTTCTCACCCTGCTTGCCCAGCTCCCCACGTTGTCGCGCTGCCCGCGCATTGCGTGCCTCCGTGAGGCAGGTTTCCTGCGCTTGCTGTGTTCGCCCCGTATGACAGGCTTCGACCTCGCGGCCGTACCTGCCGGAGTCGTCGATGCCCGTGTCGCGCCGGTAGATGGAGGATGCCTGCGCCGAGGGCTCGATGTCGCCGCTACCCGCCGACCACTGCGCCGCGGCGGGGATGGACAGAATTGCGCCCACGACGAGGACCGTGAGCCGGGAGCGAGGAATGAAGTTGCGCTTCATGTCTGGGTCTCCTGATCTGTCCGCGTTCACCCGCACGCTACGCGTGCCGATTTCACTTCCTCGAACCAGCCCAGCTTCTTGTCCCGAAGATCCGGGTAGGACACGCCGCCCGCCAGTACGGCCGTGCGATCGTGGAAATTCTCGTTGTCATAGGTGGTCACTCGCGCGCGCGGGCCGACGACGGCGCTGTCCCAGTCCCGCCACAGGCCGCCGGGGACCTCCATCCTGGGCATGTCCACCGGACCCGCCAGCGTCAGCGTGTCGCCGCCGTACTGCTTGTCGTCGAAGAAGCGCACCCAGCAGCCGTTCGCGAGCCCGCTGCCGGCCATGGCGGAAGGCAGCAGCACCACGACGGAGCCGCCCTTGCCGCCCTGGGCACCGAAAGCCTGCGTCGCCTTGCCACCGGTCTTCTGCTCGGCCCCGGCGCCCATCGACCGGGCGGGCGACGGCTGGTACGCGTTCACCATGGCCGCCTGGGTGTCCAGCAGCGCCTCGTTGGCCTGTGCAATGGCGCGATTGCGCCTCTCGCCCGCCGGCTGCTGCGCCATCTCCTGGATCGAATGCCTCAGGCTGTCGGCGGACTGCATCAGGCTGGTGACGGACGCGTCGTAGTCCATGGTCGAAGCGCGCTCCGTGCTTCGCAGCTCCGGCGGCAAGCTCGCCATCGCGCGCTGGGTTTCGAGCAGAGCTTCATGCGCCTGGTCGATGGCGCGGTCGCGCTCGGGTCCGGGCTTCTTTCGCGCCAGCGCCTGGATCGACTCCCTCAGGTGCTGGGCGCTTTGCTGCAGCTTCTGCATGGACTCGCTCTGCGCCGGATGCGAGGACGCGGCAACCATGGCAGTGGCCGGCGAAGCCGGTGCGGCCAAGCCTGTCTGGGGCATGGCAGCAGCGAATGCGAGCGGCAGCGCGCCCGCGATGACGGATCTGACTTTCATGGGACCTCCTTTTGGTGGTGTCGCACCCAAGGTGAACCCTCGCGGCCAACGACAACACCCACCGCCGGCCGCACCCTGTTGTCAGGCAATGCCCACAGGTTCCTGATACTGAATACATTTGTTCAAATCAGCCTGGCTCTTGCGACCAACCACGGGTACTTTATTCTGCTGGGACCGATAGCTCACGGATGCTTCGCATGAATTCCCTCAGCCATGGCCCGATCATCAGCAGCCTGCTGGACACCGACCTGTACAAGTTCACGATGTGGCAGCCGATGCTGCACCGGCACCCGCAGACGCAAGCCGTGTACCGCTTCGTGCTGCGCAACCAGCCGGAGTACCCGCTGGCGGAACTGGTCGACGAGGTCGACGCGCAGCTCGACCACCTGTGCGGCCTTTGCTTCCGCCGCGACGAACTCGACTACCTGCGCAGCCTGCGCTTCATCAAGCCCGATTTCGTCGACTTCCTGCGGATCTTCCACTTCCAGCGCGACTTCATCGGCGCCCGCGCCGAGGGCGACACGCTCCACATCGAGGCGCGCGGCCCGCAGGTGCACGTCATGGGTTTCGAGATCTTCGTGCTGGCGATGGTCAACGAGCTGTACTTCCGCCGCTTCGACGGCAAGGCCGCGGCGGCCGAGGGGCGCCGACGGCTCGACGCCAAGGTCGCGCGATTGCGTGCGTTCGCGCACGAGCCGCCGCTGGCGCACCCCTTCGAGTTCTTCGACTTCGGCGTGCGCCGCCGCTTCGGCCGCGACTGGCAGCGCGAGGTCGTTGCCACGCTCGCGCGCGAGCTCCCGCAGTACTTCAGGGGCACGTCCAACGTGCTGCTGGCCCGCGACCTGGGCCTGGTGCCGATCGGCACCATGGGCCACGAATACCTGCAGACCTTCCAGGCGCTGGGCGTGCGGCTGCGCGACTTCCAGCGTGCGGCGCTGGAGGAGTGGGTGCAGGAGTACCGCGGCGACCTGGGCATCGCCCTGACCGACACCGTGGGCATGGACGCCTTCCTCGCCGACTTCGACCTGTACTTCGCCAAGCTGTTCGAAGGGCTGCGCCACGATTCGGGCGACCCCTTCGCCTGGGGTGAGAAGGCGCTGGCGCACTACGCGCAGCTGCGCATCAACGCGCACGACAAGCGCCTGGTGTTCTCGGACAGCCTCGACGTGCCCAAGGCGCTGGCGCTTTATCGCCACTTCGGGAATCGCGTGGACATGGGCTTCGGCATCGGCACGAACCTCACCAACGACGTCGGGCTGCAGCCCTTGAACATCGTCATGAAGCTGGTGGAAGCAAATGGCCAGCCGGTGGCGAAGCTCTCGGACGCGCCGGGCAAGACGCTGGCGACGGACCCGACCTTCCTGGCCTACTTGCGGCAGGTGTTCGCCGTCAATTAGGACTTCTTCCCCTGCGCCCTGAGGGCAGATCCGTACGATCCGCAGTCCCCGGGGTCGTCCGCCGGGCCTTGCCACCGTCGCGGTCTGGACGGCCGCCGCTCGAGGGCCTATGGGTCATGTAGTACTGCTGAGCCGGCGTTTGCTGCTGCTGGCGCTGACCACGCTCGCACTGTCGCTCGTGGCTTGCGGAGGAGGCGACGACGGTGGCGGAGGAGGAGCCGGTGCCGGGGCGGGTGCGCTGAGCCTGGAGCAGCGCAACCTGGCGACGGGCCGCCTCGCCAACCGCTTCGAGCAGCTCACGGGCGGCGCCACCGCGACACCGGAGCAATGGGAAGCGCTGCGGGCCTGGGTGCTCACCCAACCCGAGTTCGTGGACGCAGGCGTGGGCGACCAGACGCTGTGGGCGCGCTTCGCCGACGGCCGCTACTTCCTGTACTCGGACAACTGGCGGCCGCTGCCCGGAGCGCAGGCCGCGGCACTGCGGCAGGCGGCGCTGCGTCCGGCCTCGCCGCTCCTGAAGGATGCGATCGACATCCCGGCAAGCCCCGATGCGCTGCTCCTCGGATTCACCGGCGACGAATTCACGGACGGGGTTCCGGCCATGCGGCGCATGGCGAAGGCGCTGGACACGCGCGGCTGGATTCCAGGCGGCCCGCGTCCGCTGACGCTCGCCGCGCTGCAGTCAGCGACGCAGCTCGGCTTCCTGTTCCTCACGTCCCATTCCGGCATGTTCGGTCCGACCGGGGACAAGCATTTCGCCATGATGGTCGATGACGAGGTCACGTTGATCAACGAGGTCTCGCATTCCGAAGAGCTCGATGGGGGCAGCTTGATCTACCACCGGGATCGCACCGACTGGCAACGCTTCGGGCTCGGCAAGAACCCGCGCTATGCCATCACGTCCCGGTTCGTCGACGCCAACCTGCGGCTCGCGCCCGCTTCCCTGGTCATCCTGCTTTCCTGCGAAAGCGGCTCCTTCGAGGCAAGCGAGTTCCGCGACTCGCTGATGGCGCGCGGGGCCGGCACCGTCATCGGCTGGGAGGGCAAGTCCAATGCGCACGCCTTCCACGCCATGGACCTGATGGTGGACCGGCTGACCGGCATGAATGCCGTGGATGCCGTGACGCCTGCGAATCGCGCCTTCAAGATGGAGGATGTCTGGGCCTACCTTGACCGCAAGGGAGAACTGGTCACCCCGCCCGGCGAGTCCGGCGCCGGGCCGACCCCGGTGCGCCGGTTCGGCTCCGGCTTCACGATGCTGAACCCGATCCTCGCCGAGTTGCAGGCCACGGGCGCCGACAAGCTGGTGCTGCATGGCAACTTCGGCAACGAGCCGGTGACGGTGAGCGTGGGCGGAAAGGAATTCGGCGCCACCTTGTCAGCGGACGGTACGATGGTCGACGTGGACCTCGGACCCGAAGCGCACGGCGAAGTCGTGGTCACGACGCGCAAGCGCAAGAGCAATCCGCGCGTGCTGGCGTCCTGGCGGGGACAGGTGCAATACGTGCAGAAGAAGGAAGACGCCGGCTGCGACCCGGTGTTTTCCAACACGGTCACGGTCGACCTTCACCTGCGCGCCGACGGGCACGGCGTGCGCGACGAGGTGGACGGCCCGGTGCGCGACAACCGCAACCCGAACATGCCTGCATCGGACACCACGGCCACATGGAGGGCGGACGGCACCTGCGTCATGGACGGGCAGACGCAGGCGACCTGGTCGGGAAGCGGCAGCGTGCCCTTGCTGCTCTACGACTTCCGCAGCATTCCGGTTTCTCTCCCGACGGCCGACGTGCTCATCGCGCGCGTCGATGCGGTCCAGAAGCGCATCCAGCTCGCGCTGACGACGGGGCCCACCGCGCGCACCACGGTCACGACCCCGGACGACACGTCGAAGCAGCCGCTGCTCTTCCAGGTGGACGCCATGGGCTTCCTGAACGACGGCAGCGACCTGTTCCGTGACCTGATGCCATGGGGCACCTTCCTGCCTTTCGGCAGCGGCCTCGACGTGCCGGCGGCGCAGCAGGCGAAGGGATCGCCCGATGGCGTGCCCGGGGAAACGCTCACGATCCACTGGGGACTGACGGCCAGCCCCGCCTACGACGACACGATCGGCCGATGAGGCCTGGCGGTGGTGGAAGGCCAGCCCTTTCCCAGGGGGAGAGGGAGAAAACGCCTAGGAAGCCGAAGGCCGGTCCGAAACCCGCTCGCGCTTCAGGTGCTCGCGCACGCGCTCGGCCTCGTTGCCGACGGCGGCAACGGCTTCCTTCACGCGCTTCTCGCTCACGTTGAAGTGGCGCGCCCAGGCGCACACGGCGTAGTCGTGGCTCAGGTCGATGCGCTCCGTGCGGGCGGAACGCTGGGGGTTCTGCGAGGGGACCATCATCGTTGTTCGTACTCCAAAACCGCGATCCTAGGCAGCCGGCCATCCACGCGGTGTAGGACGCGATGCATGGCCGCATGCGCCGGATTCGGAAAGGGCACCCGCCCCGCACTTCAGCGGTGCAGCATCCACACCAACGCGGTGCCTCCGATCGAGATCAGCACATGGCCGAAGGCCACCGTGCTGGAGTAGCCGATCACCGCCACCGGGCTCTCCGATCGCTCCTGCACGGCGGCGAGGCCCGCCGTCATCGTCTGCGCGCCCGCAAGCGCGCCCAGCAGCAGCAAGGGGTTCAGGCGCAGCACGTAGCGGCCCACGAACAGGCCGGTCAGCAGCGGCGCCAGCGTCACCACCACGCCGCCCAGGAACACCGACACGCCCACTTCGCGCAAGGCCTGCAGGAACACCGGGCCCGCCTTGAAGCCGATCATGGCGACGAAGCCGGCGAGCCCCACCGATTTCATCAGCTCGATCGCATCCTCCCCCAGCAAGGCGACATTGGGTCGCACCGAATTGCGCCAGCCCATGCCCAGGCCCACCAGCAGCGTCGCCACGCTGGAGCCCAGGGCCACGCGCACGTCGCCCACATGGAACGCGAGCACCAGCCCGAGCAGCGCGCCCGCGAAGATCGCCAGGCCCAGGCAGATGTAGTCGGTGCCGCGCTGCTGCAGCACGTCCCCCAGCGCCGCGGCCACGCGTCGCACCGCGGGCTCCAGGCCGTGCAGCGTGAGCAGGTCCCCGCGATACACGCGGGTGCCGCGCGCGATCGGGATCAGTTCCGCACCGCGCCGGATGGACTTGAGGAAGACGCCGCGCAGCAGATCCTGCGACGTGGCGATCTCCTCCAGCGTGCGGCCGGACAGCGCCTTGTTCGTGAGCACCACGTCGAAGGTGGCCGAGGGCACGTCCAGCAGTTCGGGGTCGAACACCTCCCGGCGGCTTGCGCCCACCGTGCGCAGGAGCGCCTCCTGGCGGCCGATCGCGCCCACCACGTCCTGCGGCTGCAGCACGAGGTCGGCCCGCACGGGCACGATCTCGCCGCCGCGGCGCACCCGCTCGATGAAGATGCGCTCCTGGGCCAGCGCACCCTCCGCCTGCGCCACCGTCTTGCCCACGGCGGGGCCGCCCGGCGCGATCTCGTAGGCGCGCAGTTCGAACATGTGCCAGGCGGAGCTCACGCCCCTCGCCTCGCGCTCCAGCCCCATCTCCTGCTCCAGCTTGCGCGCCTCCTCCTTCACGTCGATGCGCAGCAGCCAGGGCCCCGCGTGCGAGCAGAACAGGATCAGGCCGACGGTCCCGAACAGGTAGCACAGCGCATCGGCCACGGGGATCTGGGTGACCAGGCGGTGCTTCTCCACCTCGGGGATCGGCAGGCTGCGGATCGCCTCGCTCGCCGTGCCGATCACCGGCGACTCGGTGAGGCCGCCGGACATCATGCCGGCGGCATAGCCCAGCTCCAGGTTGAGCAAACGCGCCATGCCGTACGCGGTGAGCAGGCCCACCGCGGGAACGATCGCGCCCAGCGCGACCCAGCGCCAGCCGCCCTCGCGCACGCCGCGCACGAAGCCGGGCCCGGCCGAATAGCCGATGCCGTACATGAACAGCAGGAACAGCAGCTGCTTGGCGGGATCGGAGACGGGAACGTGCCACAGGTAGCCAATCAGCACGCCGGCCAGCAGCGAGCCCGTGACCGGGCCGATGCCCACGCCCCGGACCTTCCAGCTGCCGATCCAGTAGCCCAGGCCGATGGCCAGGAACACCGGCACCTCGGGATTCTTCTCGAAGAAAGGAGCAAGCCAGTCCATGTCGCGTTCTCCTGCGCCAAAGAAGACGCCGGGTGCGGCCGCGAGCGGTCGACCCGGCGTCGGTCAGTGCCGCCTCGCTACTGCGCCAGCACCATCGCGAAGTAACCGAAGATGGTCAGCAGGATCCCCGAGACGGCATAGCCGACGGGGAAGCCGATCCACGGCACCGTGCTGCCGATCTCCTTGGCGGCCTCGCGCGCCGGCCCCGAGTGCGAGCGCGCCCCGGCGACTCCGCCCATGAGCACCGCCGGGTTGATCTTGAACCAGTGGTAGCCGATCGCCCAGGTCACGAACGGAGGGACCGTGCAGGCGACGAAGCCCACCAGGAAGATCTTCAGCGCAAGAACGCCGGTCAGCTGCGACAGCAGCGAGTTGCCGGCGTTGATGCCCACGATGGCCACGAACACCACGAGGCCCAGGTCCTCCAGGATGTTGCGCGCCGCGTTGGGCGTGTTGCCGAAGAAGCGCAGCCGCGACTGCAGCGAGGACACGATCACGCCCGACACCAGCAGGCCGCCGGCGTTGCCCAGGCCCACGCTCGCCCCGAAGGCCGGGAAGGAGATCGCGCCGATCAGCAGGCCGAGGATCATGCCCACGGACAGCGTCAGCAGGTCGGTCGCCGTGCTGGGCGAGGCGAAGCGGCCCAGGAGGTTGGCCGCCTTGGTCACCGCCTCCTGGATGCCCGCGATGAACAGCACGTCCATGCGCTGCAGCTCGGTGCCGTTGCCCACGGGGATGGGCACGCCGGCGCGTTCGATGCGCGTGACCTGCAGCTGGCCGGCGAGCTCGCCGCGGCTGAACGATCCCAAGGTCCGGCCGACGGCGTCCTTGTTCGTCAGCAGCACCTCGGCTTGTGCCAGCGGGATGTTCATCACGCGCTGGTCATCCACCTCGGGGCCGATCAGGCCGAGGTTGGTCGTCATGTCGCCGCGGGTGCCGGCCAGCGCGACCACGTCACCGGACATCACCTTCAGGCTCGGATCGCTGCCCAGGAGCTCCTGCCCCCGCCGCACGTTCAGCACCCGGTACTCGGGGTGCTCGTTGCGGAAGTCCTGGATGCTCCGGCCGCTCCAGGCGGCGTTCTCCAGCTTGTACGCCCGAACGGCGAACGGCCGGTAGCCGGTGAGGCCCACGTCGTCCACGTTGCGCACGCCGTGCTCACGCTCGTACTCGGCGGCGGCGGCCTTGGCGTCCACGCCCCACCACTTCGGCAGGTACTTGCAGATCAGGATGATGCCCACCGTGCCCCAGATGTAGCTGATACCGTAGGACAGCGCGATCATCGCGGAGACCTGCTCCGGCGTCGTGCCGTCGGCCAGCTTCACCGCACCCTGCGTCACTGCCTGTTCCGCCGAGCCGATGGCCGCGGACATGGTCTGCGAGCCGGCGAGCAACCCGCCCGCGGCGCCGGGTGGCAGGCCGGCCACCTTGGCACCGACCACGCACAGGCCCAGGCCCAGGAAGGCGCACAGCACCGCGAGGAAGGTGAACTTCAGCCCGTCGCCCTTGAGGCTGTTCACGAACGAGGGCCCGACCCGCAGGCCGACGCCGTACATGAACAGGTAGTAGAACAGGCTCTTGGCGAAGTTGTTCAGCTCCAGCTTCACGCCATAGAGCGAGGCCCACGTCGACAGGCCGCAGCCCACGACGATCGCCGCCGCCACCATGCCCAGCCCGTAGCCCTTGAAGCTGAAGCGTCCTATCCAGACGGCCAGCCCCACGGCGATGAACAGCAGGGCGAAGGGGTTCTGCGCCATCCATTCGAAAAGGTCTTTCATGCTTGCCTCCGTTGGGTGGATAGGTTGACTACAGGTCGCTTCCAGCGCCCTTCTTCCCCCGCTTGCCCAGGGACTCGGGCTTGAGCAGCTTGAGTCCCAGGGATGCGTCGTACCCGTGGATCTCCTTGACGTCCAGCTTGCGCATGAACGTGATGGTGTCCGCCTCGATCACCTGCCCGGGCACCATGATCGGGAAGCCGGGCGGATACGGGATGACGAAGTTGGCCGAGACCAGCGGCGGCCCCTTGCGGATGCGCTCGTCGATCTGCGGGTCGTTCAGCTTGATGTGGTCGCAGTCCTGTGCGCGGTAGGCCGTGAAGAAGGCTGCGCGCATGTGGCCCTGCGACGTGCCGGCCTCGACGTTGTCGCGGAAGGCGTCGTGGAAGCGGCTGAAGTTCGGCAGGTCGGGCACGTCCTCCATCAGCGACTTCACCCGCGCCTCGAAGGCCGCCTTCTCGGCGGGGTCGGCCTCCTTCAGGCGCTGGTCCACGTCGCGGGCCACGTCGGCCAGCACCTTCAGCAGGTGGGCGATGTCGCTGCGCGTGTTGTTGATGTTGGTCTGCACCAGGATCGAGTTGCGCGAGGTCTTGTTGATCTGCACGTCGTACTTGCTCGCCAGCAGCCCCTTGAACTGGGTGCCGTCGAAGCCGGCGCGGCCGGTGACGATGGTCAGGCGCGTCGGGTCGAGCGCGAACTCGTCCTCCTGCCAGGCGTGGATCACCTGGTCCCAGGTGGAATTGGGGCGACCGTAATCCTCCACGCCGGAGGCGCGGTATTCCCTGGGCACCATCTCGCCGGGCGTGAGGATGCGGAAGTACTTGGAGATCAGCGGGTGGTTGTTCACCTGGCGGCGCAGGTCCAGCGAGAGGTCGATGGACGACATCACCAGCTCGTAGCCTTCCAGCTCCATCTGCCGGCGCGCGAGGTCCAGCGAGGCGATGATCTGCTGGTTCGGCGAGGTCGAGGTGTGCGTGTAGAACGCCTCGTGGAACTGCTCCTCGATCTCGTGGAAGTCCTGGTCGCGCACGAAGACCATGGAGCCCTGGCGCAGCGCCGACATGGACTTGTGCGTGGAGTTCGCCTGGTACACGCGGATGCGCGCCTTGTCCGGATCGGGCAGCAGCCGCGTCTCCAGCAGGGTGGGATCCGCCGGATCCAGGTCGGCGCCGACCTTGCCCTTCATGGACTGCTTCCATTCCTCGTAGCGGGTGCGGTAGGCGGCCGACGGCAGCATCTCCTCCAGCGCGGCGGCGGCCCCCATGGCCGTGCGCATGCGGTGGAAGGGCGAGAAGCGGGCGAAGCCGAACCAGGCCTCGTCCCACAGGAAGATCAGGTCCGGCTTGATCGCCAGGCACTCCTCCATCACGCGGCGGCAGTTGTACATGTGGCCGTCGAAGGTGCAGTTGGTCAGGTCCAGCATGCGGACCTTCTCCAGGTTGCCTTCGGCCTTGAGCGTCAGCAGCGCCTGCTTGATGGTGCGCAGCGGCACCGCCCCGTACATGGAGTACTCCACCATCGGGAACGCTTCCACGTACAGGGGCTGCGAGCCCGCGAGCACCAGGCCGTAGTGGTGCGACTTGTGGCAGTTGCGGTCGATCAGCACGATGTCGCCGGGCCGGCAGACCGCCTGCACGATGATCTTGTTGGACGTCGACGTGCCGTTGGTGCCGAAGAACACCTTGTCGGCGCCGAAGGCGCGCGCGGCCTTCTCCTGCGCCTCCTTGATGTTGCCGGCCGGGTCCAGCAGGCTGTCCAGCCCGCCGGTGGTGGCCGACGACTCGGCCAGGAACAGGTTGGCGCCGTAGAACTGGCCCATGTCCTTGATCCAGTTCGACTTGAAGATCGACTTGCCGCGCGCCAGCGGCAGCGCGTGGAAGGTGCCGATGGGCCGCGCGGCGTACTTCTTCAGGTTGTCGAAGAAGGGCGTGGCATAGCGCTCGCTCACCCCGGCCAGGATGCTCAGGTGCAGCTCCATCAGCTCCTCGACCTCGTAGAACACCCGGCGGACCAGCCGGCTCTGCTCGCTGGTCGCCGCGTCCTCCACGCCGCGCTCGCTCACCAGATAGATGTCCATCTCGGGGCGGATCTTCTTGATGGCCGATGCCAGCTTCAGGCCGTAGCTGCTGGGCATGCCGTCGTCCTCGATCTGCGCGTAGCGCCGGATCAGGTCGCCCAGCGCCGGCAGCGCGTGCCGCGACTTGAACTGGAAGCCGTCGTAGATGACGGCGGCCTGCAGGTTGGTGTTGACGATGGCGGCGACCACCGCATCCTCGAAGCTGGAGGTCTGCACCGGCTCGTAGGTGAACGGGTCCTCCGGCCGGCGCAGCCGGCGCAGCTCGCGCTGGGAGGAGTTGGTGGTGCTGCGCGTGATCTCGGGAGCGACGGTCAGCAGTTCGAAGTAGGGCTTGTACGTGCCTTCGGTGAAGCCGGGCGGCAGGCGGTCCGCCAGGCTGGTTTCGGTCTCCTCCTCCAGCACCCAGGCGGTGGGATCGCGGCGGAACGCGCCCGAGAAGATGGTGCTCTTGATGCGGTGCACGGCGCTCGTGAACGCCTGGCCGTCGCCGCCGGCGAGCAGGTCGCGCAGCGAGTGCATGAGCACGGCGCCCGGATAGGCCCAGTAGTGCTCCAGCGGCTCCAGTCCGTCGAGAATGCCCTGGATCTCGGCCAGGAGTTTCTCGCTGTTGCCACGGCCGGATCCGTAGGCCTCGGCACAGGACTCCAGGCGGCTCCAGCGGTCACGCCGCGCGTCGGTGGCGGAAAAGAAATCGGCGAGCGTCAGCTCGCTGGGCTTGTCGGCGGCTCTTTCACGGGCCATGGGACCTCCGGGGAAAAACGGGCACGCACTGCGGACTGCAGAGTGCGGCCAGCGTACGCGCCGCCCCACCGCGGGCGCATGGGGGAAAGGGGCAAAGCCTGCCGTTTCGTCTCCGTAGGCCTAAAGGGCAATTCCTCGATGCACAGGCGTGCGGCACCCTCCGCCACGCATTACCCCGACTGCGGAGCACCTCATGAATCTGCGACGCGCCCTCGCCTGGGCGGCGCTGCTGACGCCGCTGGCGGCACGCGCGTCCTTCCTCTCCGGAGAAGCCCTCGACACGGCGGCCGACGTGCTGTCGTGGGTGGTCCTGGTCATCGTGCCGGTGATAGCGATCGGCCTGTTCTGGATCGTGCACATCCTGCCGGAGAAGATCGCCGAGAAGCGCCACCACCCGCAGAAGGACTCGATCCACGTGCTGTGCCTGCTGTCGCTGTTCTTCGGCGGCATGCTCTGGCCCCTTGCCTGGCTCTGGGCGTACACCAAGCCGGTGGCGCACCGCGCGGCGTACGGGACGGAGAAGCACGAGGACTACTACCTCGAACTCGGCGAGCTCGCCACGGCCGGCGCGATGCCGCCCGAGCAACTGATGCACCTGCGCGCCGAGCTTGCCGCGATGGAGGCGAAGGGTCCCCTGTCCCCCGAGCTGCGCCGCCTGGCGGACCGCCTGGACACGATGCCCGCCGCCAACGCGCCCGCGGTGCTGCCGGTGCCTGAGCCACGCGTGGTGCAGGCCGCCGGAGGGAGTCGCTGATGGACGCACTCATCCTGGGCCTGTACGCCTTCGTCGTCTGGCTGATCTTCTTCAAGTTCAAGTGGCTGCCCTGGAACACGACCTCCCAGGTGATCACCATCACCATCCCGATCGTCGGCATGACGGTGCTGATCCTGCTGCTCAACGTGGCGGCGCCCTCCTCCAACGACGTGCGCGTCATCAAGTACGTGGTGAACATGTCGTCCGACCAGCGCGGCCGCATCCTGGAGGTTGCGGACGGCAACAAGCCGCTGCGCAAGGGCGACGTCCTGTACCGCGTCGACCCCACGCCCTACAAGCTGCAGGTCGCCGCGCTGGAGGCGCAGCTGGCCAACACGGTGGGCAGCAGCCGCGAGCTGGAGGAACAGCTCGCCGGGGCCGCCGCCCAGGTGTCGCAGAGCACGGCCGCCATCGAACAGGCGACCCAGCGCGTGAGCCAGGCGAAGGCGGACCTCGATCTCGCCACCAAGCGCGTCGAGCAGAACCGCGAGCTGGTGGCCAAGGGGGCCGGCAACCGCTTCGACCTCGAGCAGGCCGAGACCAACTTCCGCAACGCGCAAAGCGCGCTCGACAGCGCACGCAGCGCCGAAGCGCAGTCGCGCAGCGCGCAGGGACAGGCCTTCGCGGCCGAGCGCCAGATCCGCCAGCGCATGGGGGCCAAGTCCAACGGCGAATGGGCGCAGATCGCGCAGATCCGGGCCGAGCTGGAGAAGGCGCGCTACGAGCTCACGCAGACCGTCGTGTACGCGCCGGCGAACGGCACGCCGGTGAACGTGCAGCTGCGCCCCGGCGCCCTGGTCACCGTGCTGGCGAACATGCCGGCGCTGACCTTCGTGGAGGACGAGTTCACCGTGGTGGCCCTGTACCACCAGAACGAGCTGCACCAGGTGAAGGCGGGAGACGAGGCCGAGATCGTGCTGGAAACGCTGCCCGGCGAAATCATCAAGGCCAAGGTGGACTCCATCATCTGGGCACAGGGCCAGGGCCAGTCGTCCGTGAGCGGCACGCTGCCGCAGACGGGCGTGGCGCCGCCGCCGCCCGGCCGCTTCCCCGTGAAGCTGACCGTGGACCCGAAGTACCGCGACGTCTTCTTCGCCGCCGGCGCCCGCGGCAATGCGGCCATCTACACGCAGCGCATGGAGGCGATCCAGATCCTGCGCAAGGTGCTGCTGCGCATCGACACCAAGATCAACTACCTGATCCTGAAGCTGCACTGATGGACCGCCCCGCCCTGCGCCGCCTGCCGCTTGCGGCCGCTTGCGCCGCCCTCGCCGCCGGCTGCGCGCTGGCGCCGCCGCCCGACGCGACGGAGGTCCGGTCGCAGGCGCTGCCGAACACGCAACTCCCCGAGCGCTGGACCGGTGGGCCGACGCTGCCCGGGCCGGTGGGCAACGGGTGGCTGTCGCAGTTCCAGGACGCGCAGCTCGATCGCCTGATCGCCGAAGCGGTCGCCTACAACCCCGACCTGCAGATCGCGGCGGCGCGCGTGGAAGCGGCCGAGGCGAGTGCGCGTGTGGCGGGAGCGGCCTTGTACCCCCAGCTCAACCTCGCCGGCCACGGCGGCGGCAAGGCGGGCGGCGACGGCAGCGGCGTGGCGGGCATCGGCCTGTTCGCCAGCTGGGAGCTGGACCTGTGGGGCAAGGTGCGCGCGCAGCGCGCGGCGGCGCGGGCGCAGTACGAGGCGACGGCCCTCGATGCGGTGTCCGCGCGCGAGTCCATCGCGGCGCTGGTCGCCAAGAGCTGGTTCATGGCGCGCGAGGCCGCGGTGCAGCGGGCCATCGCCGGCGACATGATCCAGTCGGCGCAGACGCTGGTGGACCTGTCGCGCGACCGGGTGCGCATCGGCCGGTCCGACGAACTGGAAGTGAGCCAGGCGGAGGCCAGCGCCCTCGCCTACCGCGACGTGCAGTTGCAGGCGGAGGTGGCGCGCACGAACGCGCTGCGCGCCATCGAGATCCTGGCCGGGCGCTACCCCTCGGCGACGGTGGATCCGGGCATCACGCTGCCGGCGCTGCCCGGACCGGTGCCCGCCGGCCTGCCTTCGGAGCTGCTGGAGCGCCGGCCCGACGTGCGCGCCGCCGAGCGCCGCGTGGCCGCCGCCTTCTACCGCACCGAGCAGGCCAAGGCGGCGCGGCTGCCGACCATCTCGCTCACCGCCAGCGTCAGCACCATCACCAGCGACATCTTCGTGCTCAAGGAGCGCGACAACCCGGTGTGGGGCCTGGGCGGGACCATCCTCGCACCCATCTTCAACGCCGGCGCGCTGCAGGGACAGGTGGACGTGCGCAGCGCCGAACAGAAGGCCGCCGTCGCCGACTACGGCCGCATCGGCTCCCGCGCCTTCGGCGAGGTGGAGGGCGCGCTGTCGCAGTCCTTCAACCTGGACAACCGCGCCGACGTGCTCACGCGGGCCGTGCGCGCCAACGAGTCCGCGCTGGGCTATGCGCGCACGCGCTACGACGTGGGCAGCGGCGACTTGCGGGGGGTGCAGAACCAGTTGCTCGCACTGCACGCGGCGCGCTCGACGCTGGCGCGCGTGCAGGGGGAGCGGCTGATCCAGCGGGTGAACCTGCACCTGGCGCTCGGGGGTGGCTTCGAGCCCTGAGCCACGGGCCTGGCTCGCACCGCCACTTCGCCGCCCGTGGCCTGCCCTGCCTGCGGATTCGATGCGGCGGCGGAATTTGCTTTCTGCCCCAGGTGCGGGCAGCGCCTGGCAGTGCCGCCCGCGCAGATGGAGCCGGACCGCCGGCCGGTCACCGTCATGTTCGCCGACCTGTCGGGCTTCACCACGCTGAGCGAATCGCTGGATGCCGAAATCGTGCGCGCGCTGCAGACGGAACTCTTCGCGGAAATGTCGGCCACCATCCAGCGGCTGGATGGTTTCGTCGAGAAGTTCGTCGGCGACGCGGTACTGGCCGTGTTCGGCGCGCCGGTGGCGCACGACGAAGACCCCGAGCGCGCCGTCAATGCCGCCATGGCGCTGCACGAGCGGGTGGCCGCGCTCAGCGCGCGCTGGTTGCCGCGCATCGGCCGGCCGCTGGAGCTGCACGTCGGCATCAACACCGGCCCGGTGGTGGCGGGACACATCGTCTCCGACCCCACGACCTACTCCGTGACGGGCGATACGGTGAACACCGCGGCACGGCTGCAGTCCGCGGCCGGGCCCGGCGAGACGGTGGTGAGCGGCGCGACCTGGCTGCTGACGCAACATGCCTTCGCCTTCGAGCCGCTGGGCGCGCTGCCGCTCAAGGGCAAGGCGCAGCCGACGCAGGCCTACCGCGTCGCCGGCGCGCTGCAGGGGACGAAGGCCGTGCGGGGCCTGCAGGCGCATGGCCTGGCGACGCCGCTCGTGGGCCGCGACGCGGAGCTGCAGGCGCTGCAGCGCGCGTTCGACGCCATGCGCGCCGGACGCACGCAACTGGTCAGCCTGGTGGCCGAAGCCGGCACCGGCAAGAGCCGGCTGCTGGCGGAGTTCCTGGCGCGGCTGCAGGGCCGCGATGCGCTGGCGGACGTGACCGTGCGCACGGCCGCCTGTTCGTCGCTGGGCGAGCGCGCCTACGGCGTGCCCGCCGCCTGGCTGCGCGACGCCTATGGCCTGTCCGGGCAGGAGCCGCTGGCGCAAGCGCAAGGCAAGATCCTGGCGGCGCTCTCCACGCTGGGCGTGGGCGAACACGAGCTGCAGCTGGTGGCGCAGCACCTGGGCTATGTGCTGGGCCTGGACACCGACGATGCGCGGGCGCGCATCCTCGACCCGGAGCAGCTGAAAAGCCAGATCTTCGCAGCGGTGCACGGCGTGGTCGACCGCCGCTTGCAGCAAGGCCCGCTGGTGCTGGTGGTGGAGGACCTGCACTGGACCGACGCCGCCTCGCTCGACGTGCTGCGCTACCTGCTGGAGCGCGCGCAAGGCCGGCCCTTGATGCTGCTGGTGACCCTGCGCCCTTCGCCCGCGCTGGATGCGCTGGCGCGGGGAAGCGCCGCCACGCACACCGCGATCGCGCTGCAGGCGCTGTCGGCGCAGCAGAGCACGGCGCTGCTGGACGGCCTGTTCGGCAGTTCGCGCCCCACGCTGCCGCAGGACCTGCGCCAGCGCATCGTCGCGCGTGCCGGAGGCAACCCGCTGTTCCTCGAAGAGATGGTGCGTGCCCTGCTCGCTGCCGGCGTGCTGCAAAGGCAGGACGACGGCTGGCGCTTGCACGACGGCACGCCGGACGTGCAGGTGCCGCTGACCATCCACGGCCTGCTGCTGGGCCGCATCGACCGGCTGGCGCTGCCTGCCCAGCAGACCTTGCGCGAAGCGGCGGTGATCGGGCCGACCTTCGGCGAAACCTTGCTGCGCGAGATCGCCAGCGCGCGCGGCGCGACGCTGGCGGCGGCCCTGGACACGCTGGTGGACGACGGGCTGCTCTCCGAGCTGCCGACGCCGCCCGGTGCAGCCGCCACGCTGGCGGAGCGGCAATTCCGCTTCCGCCACGGGCTGTTCCAGGAAGTCGCCTACCAGGCGCTGCTGGTGAGCCGGCGCACCGAGCTGCACCTGCGCATCGGCGAGGCGCTGGAACGCCACGGCGGCGGGGCGCCACGGCAATCGGAGCAGCTGCAGGCCCTGGCCCACCACTTCCGGCTGGGCGCGGACCCGCAGCGCGCCGTGCACTACCTGGTGGCGGCCGGCGACTGGGCCCGCGCCACCTATGCCAATGCCGACGCCATCCAGCACTACGCGCACGCGCTGGAGATGCTGGGCGACGGCGGTCGTGGGCAGGCGCGCGGGCTGGCCGTGCGCGAACGGCTGGCCGACGTGCTGGCTCCCGCCGGCCGCCTGGCCGAGGCGACGCAGCACCTGGAAGCGGTGCGCGAAGGCCATGCGCGCGCCGGCGACCGCCTGGCGCAGGCGCGCGTGCTGCGCAAGACCGCCACGCTGCGCTGGGAAGCGGGCGAGCGCGACGCGGCCGGCCACTGCCTGGCGGCGGCTCTCGCACTGCTGGACACCGCCGAAGCGCAGGTGGAGCTGGCCTGGGTGTACCAGATGCTGGGCGAGCTGGCCTTCCGCAACGGCGACAACGCCGGGGCGCTGGAGTGGACGCAGCGGGCGCTGGACCACGTCGAGCGCACGGCAGCCACCGGCGAGGACGCAGGCGGCCGCGCCGCCGTGGCGATGGCCCTCAACGTGCAGGGCGTGGCGCTGGCCCGCCAGGACCGGCTGGAGGAGGCGGTGGCGCGCCTGGAGCAGAGCGTGGCGGTGGCGCGCGGTGCCGGCCTGCCGCAGGCGGAATGCCGGGCGCTCGCCAACCTGGGTGTCCTGTACAGCTCGGGCGACCCGCAGCGCGCCATCGAGGCCTGCGAGCGCGGGCTGCAGACGGCGCAGCGCATCGGCGACCTCGGCCTGCAGTCGCGCCTGTCGGCCAACCTGGCGGTGGCCTACTGCACGCTGACCAACCGGTGCGACGAGCGCGGCATGGCCGCGGCGCACGAGGCCATCCGCATCGACCGCAGCACCGGCCAGCTGGACCACCTGGCCGTGTCGCTGGTGGTGCTGGCGCAGATCCACCAGTGCCACGGCGACCCGGCGCGGGCCCTGCTGCACTACCAGGAAGCCCTGGCGCTGGCCGAGAAGTCGGGCGAACCGCAACTCCTGTTTCCATGTTACGACGGGCTTGCGACCCTGCACCTGGATGGCGATGATGCCGAATCGGCCGCGCGCTACATGGCGCTGGCCCGGACCACCTGCGAGCGCGCGGGGCTGGACCCCGATGCGCTGATCGTGCTGCCCTACCTGGCCTAGGAGGAACAACATGCGAAACGCCGACCATGTGCTGCAACCGGGCGAAGCCGCGCCCGACTTCCGGCTGCCGGCCGTCAACCGCGACGGCGAGGTGTCGCTGGCCGACTACCGGGGCAGGAACGGCACCTACCTGGCCCTGTTCCGCGGGCTGCACTGCCCCTTCTGCCGCCGGCAGATCGCGGGGCTGGCCGGCATGCGCGAGAAGCTGGCGCAGGAGGGCGTGGAGGTGATCGCGGTGGTGAACACGCCGGCGGAGCGCGCCCGCCAGTACTTCCAGTACCGGCCCACGCCCGTGGTGCTGGCTGCCGACCCCGGCGTGGAGACGCACCGGGCCTTCGGCCTGGGCGAGACCGAAGTCCTGCCCGACGACACCGACCCGGGCAAGCTGGCGTGGCCCAGGACCGGCACGCTGGCGCAGGTGATGGCGGTGACCACCGATGCCGGCGGCGAACTGCCCGCCCCGACCGGCTTGTTTGCCGCGATGGAGACGCTCAACGCCAAGGACGGTTTCGAGATGACGGCGGCCGACCAGCATTCGGCCACGGCGCACGGGACGCTGGCGGTGGGGCAGTTCCTGATCGATGCCGGCGGCACCATCCGCTGGACCTTCGTCGAGGCACCGGACGGCCCCGAGCAGCTGGGCCGGATCCCGAACGCGGAGGAAGTGCTGGCCGCGGCGCGGGCGGCGCGGGTGCACTGAACGCAGGGGAATTCGGGGAGTGGAGCGGGCGATGGGAATCGAACCCACGTCTTGAGCTTGGGAAGCTCAGGTCCTGCCATTGAACGACGCCCGCGGGACAGCGGCGATTCTACGGGATTCGGATCGGAACAGCCCCGGTCCGCGTGCCGGTTCCGGTGGGCACGAAGCGAAGGGGAACAGCGATGGACCTTCCCTCGACTCCGCAGGCAGGCAGGCCGGCCGGCTGGCCAGGCTGGACCGCGGCGTGCCTGGCCCTGCTCCTGTCGGCGCCGGCCCTGCCCGCCCCGGAGGAAGCACCAGGAATCGTCTTTTCCTCCGCCCAGCCTGATGCGGCTTTGCCGGCTGCCTGGAAGAACCTGCCGGTCGTCAAGGGCAAGGCGAGCACGCAGTACACGCTGGTGCGCGATGGCGACACCACGGTGCTGCAGGCGGTCGCGGACCATTCCGCGTCGGCCCTGATGCACGAGGGCAATGTCGACCTGGCCCGCACCCCCGTCGTGGCGTGGCGCTGGAAGGCGGAGAAGCCGGTCGCGGGCGCCGACAACAGCGTCGCGTCCCTGGAAGATGCGCCGGCGCGGCTGGTGTTCCTGTTCGCGGGAGACAAGGCCAGGCTGCCGCTCAAGGACCGCGTCAGCCTGGACATCGCAAGCCACCTCGGCGGGGAGGAGGTTCCCTATGCCACGCTGATGTACATCTGGTCCACCACCGCCGCGCCGGGCACTGTCATCCCCAATCCGCGCACCGGCCGCGTCCAGATGATCGTGGTCTCCGGCCAGCCCGGTCATGCAGGGGAATGGCAAAGCCTGCGCCGCAACATCGTGCAGGACTACGAGAAGGTCTTCCACGAAGCGCCGGGACGCATCACCGCCTATGGCGTGCTGACGGACACGGACAACACGCGCGGCACGGCCCGCGCGTGGTACGGGGACATACAGTTCCTGGGCGGGCCGTGAGGACGGGCTGGCAGGACGTACCGGAAAGATGTAGCGGGTTTTGCGCACGGGACCGCCGGTGCGCGCGCTCTAGAATCCATCCCAAACCATAAGCAGTGCCGGGGACCCACGTGAGCGCCCGCGCGCGAACCGTGGCGGGCCCGGCTGCCGCGGGCGTGCGCGCCTTCCCTTGCGCAGTCGTCCCCCGATCCAGATGCCCCAACCCACCGAAACCGGCCACCCGCTGCCGGAGCCGGGCGAGCCCGACGAGGCCACCCGCGTGCCCCTTGCCATCGAAGACTGGCTCACCGTGATCGTGATGGGGCTGCTGGCGCTCATCACCTTCGCCAACGTCCTCGCGCGCTACTTCACGGACCAGTCCTTCGCCTGGACCGAGGAGTTCTCCGTGTTCCTGATGATCGTGCTGGCCATGGTGGCGGGCTCGGCGGCGGTGGCGCGCAACGCCAACATCCGCATCGAGTTCTTCGCCGACAGCGGCTCGCCCGCGCGGCAGCGGGCGCTGGCGCGCTTCGGCGCCTTGATGGTGTTCCTGCTGTTCGCGCTGATGGCCGTGCTGTCCATGCGCACCCTGTACGACGACATCCGCTTCGGCGAGACCTCGCCGGGCATCGGCGTGCCGCAGTGGTGGTACACGGTGTGGCTGCCGGTGCTGTCGGTGGCCATCGCCGGCCGCGCCCTGGGGCTGTTCTTCCGCCGCGGTCGCCAGCCATGATCGCGACGCTGCTGTTCGTGGCCTTCCTGGCCATGCTGTTCCTGGGCGTGCCGATCGGCGCCGCCTTGGGCCTGGCGGGCGCCGCCTGCATCGCGCTGGCCAATGCAGGCACGCAGTGGTTCGGGCTGCTCGCCGTGCCGCAGAACTTCTACGCGGGCCTGGGCAAGTACCCGCTGCTCGCCATCCCGATGTTCGTGCTGGTCGGCTCGATCTTCGACCGCTCCGGCGTGGCGCTGCGGCTGGTGAACTTCGCCATCGCGATCGTCGGCCGCGGACCCGGCATGCTGCCGCTGGTGGCGATCGGCGTGGCGATGTTCCTGGGCGGCATCTCGGGCTCGGGTCCTGCCAACGCCGCTGCGGTGGGCGCCGTGATGATCGCCGCGATGACGCGTGCCGGCTACCCGAAGTCCTATTCGGCCAGCGTGGTCGGCGCGGCGGCCGCCACCGACATCCTGATCCCGCCCTCGGTGGCCTTCATCGTGTACTCGGTGCTGGTGCCGGGCGCGTCGGTGCCGGCGTTGTTCGCGGCGGGCATGATCCCCGGCGTGCTGGCCGGCCTGGCGCTGATGGTGCCGGCCGTGTGGATGGCGCGCCGGCACAAGATGGGCGAGGCCGAGGCCACGCTGCCGCGGCCGCCCTTCTGGCGCAGCCTGCGCGACGCCACCTGGGGCCTGGTGGCGCCGGTGCTGATCCTGGGCGGCATGCGCGCGGGCTGGTTCACGCCCACCGAGGCCGCGGTGGTGGCGGTGTTCTACGGGCTGTTCGTGGGCATGGTGATCCACCGCACGATCCGGGTCCGCGACTTGTTTCCCATCCTGCGCGAATCGGGCGAGCTCTCGGCCGTGATCCTGCTGGTGGTGTCGCTCGCGGGCATCTTCGCCTACTCGCTGTCCACACTGGGCGTGATCGACCCGATCACCCGGGCGATCGTGAATTCGGGCCTGGGCGAATACGGCGTGCTGGCGTTGCTGATCGTGATGCTGGTGACCGTGGGCATGTTCCTGGACGGCGTGTCGATCTTCCTGATCTTCGTGCCGCTGCTGCTGCCCATCGTGCAGTACTACCACTGGGACCCGGTGTGGTTCGGCGTGATCCTCACGCTGAAGGTGGCGCTGGGGCAGTTCACGCCGCCGCTGGCGGTGAACCTGATGGTGTCCTGCCGCATCGCCGGCGTGCCGATGGAGAGCACGGTGCGGTGGGTCGGGTGGATGCTGGCGTCCATGGCATTGGTCATGGTCATGGTCATCGCGTTCCCGCCGCTGGCGACGTGGTTGCCGCGCGTGCTGGGGTATTGATCTGGTTTTTTCTGAAGGAGACGTTTCGATGAAGTTCCGCCGCACCCTGCTGGGGCTGGCCATGGCCGCAACGGCCCTCGCGTTCACGCAAGGCGCCATCGCGCAGGGCAACTACAAGGCCGAATACAAGATGTCGCTGGTGCTGGGCCCGCCCACGCCCTGGGGCATGTCCGGCAAGATCTGGGCCGACCTGGTCAAGGAGCGCACCCAGGGCCGCATCAACATCAAGCTGTACCCCGGCGTCTCGCTGATCCAGGGCGACCAGACGCGCGAGTTCAGCGCGCTGCGCCAGGGCGTGATCGACATGGCCGTGGGCTCCACGATCAACTGGTCGCCGCAGATCAAGGAACTGAATCTGTTCTCGCTGCCCTTCCTCACGCCCGACTACGCCGGCCTCGATGCGCTGACGCAGGGCGAGGTGGGCAAGAAGGTCTTCGCCGCGGTGGACAAGGCCGGTGCGGTGCCGCTGGCCTGGTCCGAGAACGGCTTCCGCGAGCTGACCAACAGCAAGAAGGCCATCCGCACGCCGGCCGACCTGAAGGGCATGAAGATCCGCGTGGTCGGCTCGCCCCTGTTCTCCGACACCTTCACCGCCCTCGGCGCCAACCCCACGCAGATGAGCTGGGCCGACGCGCAGCCGGCGCTGGCCAGCGGCGCGGTGGACGGGCAGGAGAACCCGATGTACCTGTACACCATGCTGAAGATGCACACGGTGGGCCAGAAGTACATCACCACCTGGGGCTACATGGCCGACCCGCTGATCTACGTGGTCAACAAGGACGTTTGGAACTCCTGGACCCCGGCCGACCGCGAGATCGTGCGCCAGGCAGCCGTCGACGCGGGCAAGCAGGGCATCGTGCTGGCGCGCAAGGGCCTGGTCGAGGCCGACAAGCCGCTGATGAAGGAAGCCGCGGCGAACGGGGCGACGGTGGTGAACCTGAGCGCCGCGGAGCGCGAAGAGTTCGTCAAGGCGACGCGCCCCGTCTACGCGAAGTGGAAGAACACCATCGGCGCCGACCTGGTGAACACCGCGGAAAAGGCGATCGCGGGCCGCGGCAAGTAAGGCCGTCCGCCGGGCGGCCCCGCACCCGGCCCGGCCCGGATTGACCTGCATCAACTCCTCTCGCGCGCCGGTCGCCTAGATTGGCCCGCACAGGCGCCCCGGCGGCGCGAGAGGACGCTGCATGCACCGTCGTACCCTGATCCTGGCCGCGGCGGCGCCGATGGCCGCCTGGGCCGCCAAGGACGTCGCCAAGGACGTCGCCAAGGACGTCGCCAAGGAGCGGGCCGAGGTCCGCAAGGCCGCCGACCAGGCGCTGGCGGCCGTCTACAAGGCGCAGCCCGAAGCGCGCAAAGCCGTCGAGTCCGCCGCGGGCTATGCGGCCTTCAGCAATTTCGGCATGAAGGTGCTCGTCGCCGGCAGCGGAACGGGCAAGGGCGTGGCCGTGAACAACAAGACGCGCGCCGTCACCTACATGAAGATGGCCGAGTTGCAGGCCGGCGTGGGCTTCGGCGTCAAGAAGTTCAGCCTCGTGTGGGTCTTCGAGACGCCGCAGGGTCTGGACAAGTTCGTGAATTCCGGCTGGGAGATCGGCGGGCAGGCCACGGCCTCGGCCAAGGCCGGCGACAAGGGCGCCGCCTACCAGGGTGCCGTCAGCGTCTCGCCCGGCGTGTGGCTGTACCAGGTGAGCGGCGACAGCCTCGCGCTGGAGCTCACCGCCAAGGGAACCAGGTACTACAAGGACGAGGACCTCAACTGAGGTGCGCCTGCCGCGGCCAGCGCCACGCGGAAGGACCAGGGCCAAGCCATGCATCGGGGCGCGCCGTGACAACAAATGGTGAGCCGGGGCGCGAGCGCGTATGCTGGGGTTCCGGGCCCCAGCCCCGAGGAGGTCAACCATGGCCACGAGACGCCTGTCCACCCTCGCCGCCTTGCTGTCGCTGGCCGCGTGCGCCGCCCCGCAGCAGGCCGACGTGGTTGCGCTGGCACCCTCACCCACCAACGCCGGCAGCCTGGCGCGCGCCACGCTCCTGCCGACGGCCGAAGGCACGCGCATCGAGCTGTTCTTCACCGCCGCCGGGCACCAGCCCACGGCGCCGCTGCACGTCTACACCTACCTCTATGAAGGGCAATGCGCCGCCTTGCCGCAGCAGCCCGCCTTTTCGCTGAACGACAACGTCCTGGTGCGCAGCACCCGCGGCGAGCTGGCGCAGGGCAGGCGCGGGGCGTTCACGCTGTCGCACAAGGTGCCCTTGCCGATCGCGGAACTGGCCGGCGGGCGCTATGCGCTCGCGCTGCACTCGGCACCGGCCGACGGCGGCGGGCTGCTCTATTGCGGCGAGCTGCGGAGGGCCGCGTGATGCGCCGCCGCCTCGCGCTTCAGGGCGGCGCCGCCCTCTTCCTGCTGGCCGGTTGCGCCGCCATGCCCGGCCGCGAGCCGCTCAAGGTGCAGGTCGCCGACCTCGAACCCATGGACGGCGAGGGCATGGAACTGCGCTTCCTGTGCGTCATGCGCGTGCAGAACCCCAACGACACGCCGCACGACTACCGCGGCGTCGCGCTGGACCTGCAGGTGCGCGGAAGCACCTTCGCGAGCGGCGTGGCCGACCTCTCCGGCACGGTGCCGCCCTTCGGCGAGGTCCTGCTGTCGGTGCCGGTGTCCGCGTCGGCCGTGAACCTCGCGCGCATCGCCATCGGCCTGTTCATGGGCGGCGGAGAGCGCCCGCGCGTGGACTACCACCTGCGTGGACGCATCGGCAGCTCCCGCTTCGAGTCGAGCGGCGAACTCACGCTGCCGCAGTTGCCGGGCAGCCGCGCCGCCGTTCCAAGCTAGCACACTTCCTACTTACGGCCGCCCCCCCTGCAGCGAGGGGTTCGCGTCGACGCGACAGTCCACCGTCGGGAGGATGTGCCGCTTCGCATTTGTTCGAATATGCTCGGGGCCGAGTCGGGAGAAGCGCGGCCATCGCGCGTGCAGCAGACGAGGAACCAGGGGCAATGGACCTTTCCGAGCAGGCGTACGAGCGTTTCGTGGAGATGATCTACGACGCCGCCGAACATCCCGCGCGCTGGCGCGATCTCTACGGGCAACTGCAGCAGGAGCTGGGCGTGCGCTCGGTCCACATGCTGGGCTTCGACAAGCAGCACGGCACCCTGTCGTACAGCGACGGCGCCAACATGCCCGTCGAGGGCGAGCTGGCGTACATGCACCACTACCGGCTGATCGACCCGCGCGTGCCCATGCTCGCGCAGCTGGAAGTGGGCGAGTGGCTGCACTTCCCGCAGATGCTGCCGCCGGAGGTGGTGGAGACGCACCCGATCTACCAGGACTTCCTGCTGCCCTACGACCGCCGCTACAACAGCATGGTCACGCTCGTGGACGTGCCGGAAGCGACGGTGCTGATCTCCTTCCTCAGCGGCGAGGCGGAAGGGCCGGTGCAGCCGCACACCCTGGCGTTCATCGACCGGCTGCTGCCGCACATGCGGCGCGCGTGCCGCATGGGGCTGCAGAACTTCGTCTATTCCTCGCAGGCCCTGGTGGGCCACCTGCTGGTGGACAAGCTGCGCCAGCCGGTCGTGCTGATGACGCCCGGCGGCGAGGTGATGCACACGAACCATGCCGCGCAGGAGCTCCTGCGGTCCACGCGGCTGGTGCAGGTGGAGGACGGCCGGCTGGAGTTGCCGCCGGCGGCGATGAAGGACGTGCTGCAGCGCTGCGTCGAGCTCGAACAATCGATGAAGTCGGGCCAGCCCCTGCCCGACCCGGTCGGCGCCAGCCAGTTCCGCTCCGTGCGGATCAGCGACGGACGCAACGAGTCGGTCTACGCCTTCTTCACCGTGCTGTCGCCGCAGCGGGAGATGGGCACGTTCGGGCTGCGGCCGGTGGTGATGCTGCTGTTCTACCACCCCGAGTCGGCGCCGCCGATCGACGCGAGCCTGCTGTACGCGGTGTTCGGCCTGTCGCCGGCGGAATGCCGCATCGCGACGCTGCTGGCCGAAGGCCTGTCGCTCAAGGAGATCGCGCAGGCGCAGGGCACGCAGCTCGATACCGTGCGCAAGCAGCTGCGCTCGATCTACCAGAAGACCGACACCAACCGCCAGCCCGAGTTGATCCGCCTGCTGCTGCACCTGCCGCACAACGCGGTGCAGCAGTAAGACAGGCTCAGTCCAGCTTCAGGTCGGCGCGCAGCGCGGCCACGAGGCCCTCGGGTGAGGCGGCGAACTTCAGGAAGGCGAGCTCGTCGCGGCGGACCGTGCCGCGGCGCACCAGGTCGTCCAGGCGCGCGTCCAGCGCCTTCCAGTAGGTGGCGCGGTCGCCGAAGAAGTACACGGGCACCGGCAGCACCTGGCGGCTCTTGAGCGTCTCGACGATCTGGTAGATCTCCCATTCGGTGCCCGTGCCTCCCGGCGTGAGGACCATCGCGGCGGAGTGCTTGATCATGGCCGCCTCGCGCGCCACGACGCTGGAGAAGACCAGGCCGTGGGTGACGTGCGGGTTCAGGGCCTTGCTCGCGTCGCCGCCGTAAGGACGCTGGGCGGTGGCGGTGGCAGCCCGGTCGTAATAGGTGGTGTAGCCAATGCTGGGCGCGGCGGCGTCCTTCGCCCCGCGGTTCGCCGCTTCCATGAGGCCGGGGCCGGCGCCCGTCATCACGGGCACGGTGCGGCCGTAGCGGGCGCTCCATTGGCGCGCGAAGCTGCGCACCGCGGCGTAGATCGCGTCGTTCTGCGGCTTCAGCTGCGGGTCGCAGCCGGCGGCGCCTGCTTCGCAGGCAGCGTTGTTCTCGGAAATGCGCGAGCTGCCGAAGATCGTGACGTAGCCCCTGGGGAAGAGGCGCGCCTGCACGGCGTCGCTGCAGGCGAAGTCGCGGGCGAAGTCCTCGGGCTTGAGCGCGTTCTCGACGCCGAGATAGGGGCCGACGTAGAGCGCGTTGGGCACGTTGGCGGCGACCGGGCAGCTGGAGGCGGCGCGGTTGGCGGGGGTCGCGCAGGCGCAAAGCAAGGAGGCTGCGGCGAGGAACAGCGGCAGGCGGAAGAAAGACGTTGGGTTCATGGCGGCACTGCAATCACGAAGCGTGCCACTGTAGGGGATCAGTGGAAATCGCGCGAGTCGCTGCGGCGTCCCAGGCGGCCCAGCAAGGGAGTGAGGTCCTCCAGCTGCTCGGCGATCAGGTGCCGCACCTGCCCGCCGCTGTCCACGTCGCGCTGCCAGATGCCGCGCACGGCCATCAGGCGGGAGTGCAGCAAGGCATCGCGCTGGCGCTCGCGCACGTGCTTCCACACGATCACGTTCACCGGCCCGGTCTCGTCCTCGATCGTCACGAAGATGGTGCCGTTGGCCGTCTGGGGCTGCTGCCGCACCGTCACGATGCCGCAGGCGCCCACGCGGCGGTTGTGCGGCAGGTCGTGCAGTTCCTGCGCGCTCTTGAGTTTCATGCGCGCAAGCCGTCCGCGCAGCAAGGCCACGGGATGGCGGCGCAGCGTGAAGCCCATGGAGGAGTAATCGAAGTAGATCTCCTCGCCTTCGCGCGAAGGTTCGAGCAGCAGCTGCTGCTCGTTCACGGGGGCGGACTGCAGCAGCGCTGGAGCCCTCCTCTGCGCCGCGGCCTCCCAGACCTGCTGGCGCCTGTGGCCCGCAAGCGATTGCAGCGCGTCCGCTGCGGCGAGTGCGTTGAGGTCCTGCACGTCGAGCTGCGCGCGCAGTGAGAGGTCTTCGACGGATTCGAACGGGCCCTGCTCGCGCGCTTGCACGATGCGACGTCCTGCGGCTTCGGAGAGCGAGCCGACCATTCGAAGACCGAGGCGGACAGGGGGTCTCCGATGGGGGTCGGATTCCAGTTGGCTCACGTCACTGCGGGATGGATCCGCAATGCATTCGGCCTGCGATTCACCGGCGGATGGATCCCGGGTTGGCGCCGGGAGGAAATGCGGGGGAGGGAAATTGGAATCTGACCCCAATTTGGAGTCCCAGTCCGAATGCGAAACATCCGGCGGCAAGACCTCCACGCCATGACGCTGCGCATCCTGGATCAACTGCGCCGGCGCATAGAAGCCCATGGGTTGCGAATTGAGCATCGCGGCGAGGAAGGCCTCGGGCTCGTGGCATTTCAGCCAACTGGAGTCGTAGGCAAGCAAGGCGAAGCTGTAGGCGTGGCTCTCGGGAAAGCCGTATTCGCCGAAGCCGAGGATCTGCTTGAAGATGCTTTCCGCGAAGGCGCGGCGGTAGCCCTTGGCCAGCATGCCGTCGATCAGGCGGTCCTGGAACTTGTGCACGCCGCCATGCCGCTTCCACGCGGCCATCGAGCGGCGCAACTGGTCGGCCTCGTCGGCGGAGAAACCGGCGGCGATCATGGAGATCTGCATCACCTGCTCCTGGAAGATCGGGATGCCCAGAGTGCGCTCCAGCGCGGGCTTGAGCTCCTCGCTCTCGTACGCGATGGATTCGCCACGGCGCAGCCGCTCGCGCGACTTCAGGTAGGGATGGATCATTCCGCCCTGGATCGGCCCCGGACGCACGATCGCCACCTCGATGACCAGGTCGTAGAAGACCTGGGGCTTGAGCCGCGGCAGCATGGACATCTGGGCCCGGCTCTCGATCTGGAACACGCCGACGGTGTCCGCCTTGCAGATCATGTCGTAGGTGGGCTGGTCCTTGTCGGGAATGTCGCCCAGCCCGAACGGCGTGCCGCGCCGGATGCTGACCAGGTCCAGGCAGCGCCGGATCGCCGTGAGCATGCCCAGCGCCAGCACGTCCACCTTCATCAGCCCCATCTCCTCCAGGTCGTCCTTGTCCCACTGGATCACCGAGCGGTCCTTCATCGCCGCGTTCTCCACGGGCACCAGCCGCGTGAGCTTGCCCTGCGTGAGCACGAAGCCGCCCACGTGCTGCGAAAGATGGCGCGGAAAGCCCATGAGCTCCTCGCTCAGCTCCATCCACAAGGAGACCGACTTCTGCGCCACCTCGACCTGCAGAGACGCGGCCAATTCGCCGATTTTCTGCACCCGCACCCCGCGCTCGTCGAACCAGAAATGGTCCTTGGCGAAGGCATCGACCAGCACCTCTGGGATGTCCAGCGACTTGCCGACGTCGCGGATCGCCGAACGCGTGCGGTAGCTCGCCACCACCGCTGCGATGGCCGAACGGTCCCGCCCGTACTTGCGGTAGATGTACTGGATCACCTCCTCGCGCCGTTCGTGCTCGAAGTCCACGTCGATGTCCGGTGGCTCCTTGCGCTCGCGGCTGATGAAGCGCTCGAACAGCAGGTCCGACCGCGCGGGGTCCACGGCGGTGATCCCCAGGCAGTAGCACACGGCGGAATTGGCGGCCGAGCCCCGGCCCTGGCACAGGATCTTCTGCGAACGCGCAAAACGCACGATGTCGTTCACCGTCAGGAAGAACATCTCGTAGGCGCAGTCGGAGATGAGGTCCAGCTCACGCACGAGCTGGCGCCGGACGCGCCAGGGCACGCCTGCGGGATACCTCTGCCGCGCACCTTCGATGGTGAAGCGGCGCAAGGCCTGGCGCGGCGTCAGTCCCGCCGGGACTGCCTCCAGCGGGTACTGGTACTTGATCTCCTCCAGGCTGAAGCTGCAGCGGTCGGCCACTTCCAGGGTGCGTTCCAGCATGTCGGGCGGATAGAGGGAGGCCAGGCGCATGCGGTGGCGCAGGTGCCGCTCCGCGTTCGCCTGCAGCTCGAAGCCGCAGGCGGCCACCGGCTTGCCCAGGCGCACGGCCGTCATCACGTCCTGCAGCGGCTTGCGCGACCGCGCGTGCATGTGCACGTCTCCAGCGGCCACGAGCGCAACGCCGCTCGCCTCGCCGGCACGTTGCAGGTCCTGCAGCCACAGGTCGTCGGATCCATCCAGCAGCAGTTCCGCCGCCAGCCAGAGGTGGCCGTCGAAGAAGCGCCGCGACCAGTCCAGCCGTTCGCACAGATCGTGCAGCGGCAAGCCACGGGCTGGAGACAGAAGCACCTCGCACCCGGCGAGCATGGAAAAATCGCTGGCCTCGCGCGTGCAGACATAGCTGCCCTTGTCCGCCACCCGCCGGGCTGCGGTGATGAACTCGCACAGATTGCCCCATCCGATGCCGTCGCGCGCGAGCACCACGAGGCGGAAGCCGTCCAGCGCGAACTCGGCGCCCAGCAGCAGCTTGAGGTTCAGCTTCTTCGCTTCTGCGTAGGCGCGCACCACGCCGGCGACGGAACATTCGTCGGTGATGGCCAGGGCGGTATATCCGAGCTCGTGGGCGCGCTGCACCAGCTCCTGCGGGTGCGAGGCACCGCGCTGGAAGGAGAAGTTGGAGAGGCAGTGCAGCTCCGCATAGTCAGGCAACCAGGACATGGCTCGCCTTCATGCGTAGATGCCGTGCAGGAACCACTGCGCGTGTTCCTGCTCGGCAGAAAGCCGTTCGCGGAAGATCCACAGCAGGCCGGCCTGTTCGCTGCGGGCGATGAAGTAGTCGCGCACCACCGGCGTCTCCACCTCGCAATTCCACCAGCTCGTTTCGATGCGGCGTGCGCGCGTGAGCAGTTGCAAGGCGCCCTGGTACCAGGGCTGGTCGCCTTTGACCTGCAGGCCCAGCGGCTGCGTGAGCAGCCAGGGAGGAAAGAGCACGTCCTCCGCCCTCCCCTGTGCCGGCCCGGATGCGTGTGCGGACAAGGCGGGCACGCACTCCTGCATGGCCTCGGGCCTGTGGTCCTCCCTCGGCTGCAGCAGGGTCACGTTCTGCTCTCCCAGCCGCACGCTCAGGCGCTCCACCAATTGGTGCAGCCGCTCGCCCTGCTTCTGGTCCTCGGGAAGCAGGCTGGTGGTGAGCCCGCCCCAGGGCACGGTGTCCAGCGTGCGCAGGCGCAGGTGGTTGGCGGGTGCCGAGATCGTCGTGCGTCCGAGACGCTCCGCAGCCAGTCGCCGCAGGTGGCGCATGTCCTGCGTGGGCTGGGCGGTGCGCAACTCCATCTTTTCCGTGGCCGGCAGGAGCTTGCCGTCGATGCGGCGCAGGTCCAGGGTCCACTCCAGCTCGAAGGCCAGCACGCCCAGGTTGCGCCCCTGCAACCAGGCTTGCAGCCGGTTCAGCAGGTGCGCGCAGGCGAGCAGCAGTTCCGGAGCGGAGGTAGCGAGCTCCGGCAGTTCCTGGTTCTCGTCGAACACCGCCGGCAGCGTGAGCCATTCGTAGCGCTCCGGCTGGTCGCCCCAGGCGCGGTCCAGCGCAGCGAGCAGCTCGCTGCCGAAACGGCGGGCGACGCCGGCCCGCGGCAGGTCGTGGAATTCGCCCAGGGTGGTGACACCGACGCGCTCCAGGGTGTCCACGTACTTCTGCGCCGCAGTGAACGTGGACAAGGGCAAGCCCCCGGGTACGGCGATGGGCAGGCTCTGCCCCTTGCGTTGCAGGCGCAGCAGCGACAAGGCGACCAGGGACGTCGGCCCCGCAGCCCAGGCAACGAGTCCACTCGTGCGCAGCAACCTGCGCAGCAGGCGCTTGCGCCCGCCGAACAGGCGCTCCGAGGCGCCCACTTCCAGGAGCAGGGCCTCGTCGACGAAAGCGACGCGTGGGGTGAACTGCAATGCCCGCCAGCCCCACGCCTTCGGATCGTCATGCGGCGACGGTTGCAGGGCGATCCAGTACATGCGATCCGGTCGTGAAGGTCTGGGGCAGCAGTCGGCGGTCCTTGCGGGCCCCCAGGAGGGAAGACAACATCTGCGGCTGCGCGCGCAATACGATCGGCTCCAACAGGGGCGGGCCGCGGCGCTTGAGCACCACCACTTCCAGCGTTTCGGTGCCTTGCACCAGCAGACGCAGCCGCGCGGGCGAGGACTGGTCCCGCACCTGCAAGGGCCGGAACAGCACCAGCAGCTTCTGCCCGGCCTGCGCACACAGATGCAGGCGGCGCAGTTCCTCCGCGCGCGCGCGTTCCACCCATGCAATCACCGCACTCACGTCGGCGCAGCGCAAGGCCTGCTCCGCGGCCCAGAGCCGCGATGCGGGCCGCTCGGCCTGCACGCACAACAGGCGCTCGGGGGCAATGCCTTGCGCGCGCAGGCTGGGACCGAAAGGCTGGTAAGGTGGCTGCACCAGCACCGCAGGATCACCGCCCGCGATGGCTGCTGCCAGGCCCGCGCCCAGCAACTGCCAGACATGCTGCTGCCCCTCGGCCTGCAGCACCTCGACCAGGCTGCCCACGGGCCAGCCCCGACCCGGCAGGTTCGCATCCAGCGCCGCATGCCCGGTGGATACCGTCCGCTCCTGCGCCTGCGCGAGCTCCCTGCCGCGCCACACATGGGGCAGTTCGGGGACGGGCAGGTTCAGGGCAGTCATGGCAGGTACTGTTTGTTTATACAGTATCTTTCCTGCGGCTGGAATGCCTTGCGACCTCCCCGCCCCGAAGGCGTGGCGATTCCGTTAAAACTGCCGGTCGGCCCGCGATGGGCCCGCCGCCCTGGAGACCTCGTTGTACCGGCTCTTCGAAAAACTCGTTCACCCTTACCCGGAGGAGATCCCCCGGGACCTGCCCAAGGGCTTCTTCTCCTTCGTCTGGGCCTGCACGGCCGGGCTTCGCCCGTTCCTGCTGCTGCTGGCCATCGTGAGCGCCGCCATCTCCACCTGGGATGCCTGGCTGTTCGCCATCCTCGGCCACGTCGTCGACTGGGTCAGCCAGACACCGCGCGAACAGCTCTGGGCCCAGGAACGCGGGTCCATGATCGGGTTCACGCTCCTGCTGTTCGGCAGCGTCGCGCTGGTGGGCTTCCACACCTTCCTGAAGCACCAGGCGCTCGCCATCAACTTCCCGCTGCGGCTGCGCTGGAACTTCCACCGCATGATGCTGGGGCAAAGCCTTTCGTTCTACTCGGACGATTTCGCCGGCCGCATCACGACCAAGGTGATGCAGACGGCCCTGGCCGTGCGCGAGATGCTCTTCACCGTGATCGAGGTGGTGATCGCCATCGGCGTCTACTTCATCACCATCCTCGCGCTGGCGGGCAGCTTCGACACCCAGCTCATGCTGCCCTTCGTGATCTGGCTGGCCTGCTACGCCGCTTCCTGCATCTAC
Organism: Ramlibacter sp. G4-7; assembly: GCF_057784995.1. Classification (NCBI taxonomy): domain Bacteria; kingdom Pseudomonadati; phylum Pseudomonadota; class Betaproteobacteria; order Burkholderiales; family Comamonadaceae; genus Ramlibacter; species Ramlibacter sp. G4-7. The sequence continues at coordinate 173,328 of NZ_JBYNTT010000009.1, read as the reverse complement.
TTCGTGCCGCGGCTCGCCCGCGTGGGCAAGGCGCAGGCCGATGCCCGCGCCATGATGACGGGTCGCATCACCGACGCGTACACCAACATCTCCACGGTCAAGCTGTTCTCGCACACGCACCGCGAGGCCGGCTTCGCGCGCCAGGCCATGAGCGAATTCATGACCACCGGCTACCGCCAGATGCGGCTGGTCAGCGGCTTCGAGATCGTCAACCACACGCTGGTGGTGTCGCTGATCGTGGGCGCTTCCGGCTTCGCGGTGTGGCTCTGGACGCAGAACCAGGTCGGCGTGGGTGCCGTGGCCGCGGTCACCGCCATGACCTTGCGCGTGAGCAGCATGTCGCACTGGATCATGTGGGAGATGGCTTCGCTGTTCGAGAACATCGGCACCATCCAGGACGGCATCGTGACGCTCACCCGCCCGCGCCAGGTGCTGGATGCGCCCGATGCGAAGCCGCTGGAGGTGTCGCGCGGCGAGGTGCGCTTCGAGGACGTGCGCTTCGGCTACGGCAAGCCGCAGCCCGTCATCGAGGACTTCGACCTGGTGATCCGGCCCGGCGAGAAGGTGGGCCTGATCGGCCGCTCCGGCGCCGGCAAGTCGACGCTGGTGAACCTGATGCTGCGCTTCTACGACATCGAGGGCGGCCGCATCCTGATCGACGGGCAGGACATCGCCCATGTCACGCAGGACAGCCTGCGCGCCAGCATCGGCATGGTCACGCAGGACACCTCGCTGCTGCACCGCTCCGTGCACGACAACATCAGCTACGGCCGTCCCACCGCGACCGAGGAAGACCTGGTGCAGGCGGCCAAACGCGCGCACGCCCACGAATTCATCCAGAAGCTCACCGACCCGCAAGGCCGCGTCGGCTACCAGGCGCACGTGGGCGAGCGCGGCGTCAAGCTCTCCGGCGGGCAGCGCCAGCGCATCGCCATCGCCCGCGTGATGCTCAAGGACGCGCCCATCCTGCTGCTGGACGAGGCCACCAGCGCCCTCGACTCGGAGGTCGAGGCTGCGATCCAGGCCAGCCTGAAGGAGCTGATGCAGGGCAAGACGGTGATCGCGATCGCGCACCGCCTGTCCACCATCGCCGCGCTCGACCGGCTGGTCGTGATGGACCAGGGGCGCATCGTGGAGCAAGGGACGCACCGCGAGCTGCTCGCGCAAGGCGGCCTGTACGCGAGCCTGTGGGCGCACCAGAGCGGCGGCTTCCTCGGCGAGGACACCGAGGAGGAAGCGGTGCATGCCTAGGCGGCTGAGGCCGGCGGACTTCATGGGAAACGCGCCGGACATGGCGCGCGCCCTCATCGGCGCCGTGCTGCTGGTGGACGGCGTGGGCGGCCGCATCGTCGAGACCGAGGCCTACGACCGCGAGGATCCGGCGTCGCACAGCCACTCGGGCCCGACGCCGCGCAACAAGGCGATGTTCGGCCCGCCGGGGCGGGCGTACGTCTACCGCTCGTACGGCATCCACTGGTGCCTGAACTTCGTGTGCCGGGAGGAAGGTCACGGTGCCGGGGTGCTGATCCGGGCGATCGAGCCGCTGCGGGGGATCGAAACGATGTGCGAGCGGCGCGGGATGCAGGACCTGCGGCTGCTGTGCGCCGGGCCGGGCCGGGTCGGCCAGGCGCTGGCCATCGTGCACGACTTCAACGGCCACCGGCTGGACCACAAGCCCTTCGAAGTGCTGGCGGCCGAGCGCGACTACGACGTGGTGGTGGGTCCGCGGATCGGCATCAGCAAGGCCGCGGACGTGCCGTGGCGCTACGGCCTCGCGGGCTCGCCGTTCGTGAGCAGGAAATTTCCGGGAACGCGCTAGATGGCGTTGCGGCTTCGAGCCGCAACGCCATGGGCGGCGCGTGATCGAGGTGCCTGTGGATCCCGGACCAGGTCCGGGACGACACGCTTCAGCGCTGGACCGACAGCTTGTCCCCGCGCTGGATGAAGGTCACGGGCGGATTGCGCATTTCGGTGATGACGGTTTCCTGGCGCGCGGGACCCGCGCCCATCGCGCTGGTGTTCACCATCGGAGCCCGCGCAACGGACGTTTCCGCCGGGATCACGGTGAAGGTCGACAGGTTCGCGCGGGCGGCCGCTTCGGCCGGGACCAGCACGATGTCGCCAGCGACCGTGGTGTGCGGAAGGTGCTCGCGCAGCGCCGTTTCGCGGTCGGTCAGCAGGGGCGAGGCACTGGAGGAAGGCGAGATCTGGCGGCCGGTGCGCTCCATGCGGATGGTGTTCACCGGCACCATGGGGCCGGTGGGGCGCGCCACCTGGGCGATGTTCACCGGCGGGCAGGTCGGGGACTGGTCGAACACCAGGCTGGTCCCGGCCGGGAAGCGTCCGGACAGCGCCTGGTGCAAGGGCAAGCTCATGTCGACCGGCGCCTCGAGGCCGCGGTAGACCACGCGGCCGCTGGCGTCGTACACCGTATAGCAGGCCATGGCGTTCGCACCCGCCAGCAGCAGCCCGCACAGCACTCCCAGTTTCAGTTTCATGACTTGCCCTTCCACCGCAGGACAGCGGCGCGACTCGTGATGGGCGGATGATGAGCTTCCCGCCCGTCCAGGCACGCAGGCCGAGCCTTACAACTGCTGTCAGCGGCCTTCCCGTGCTGCTGGCTGGACGTTACCAGCGCGGCGGCGAATCGCCGGGACGCTCCGACGGTCGGCTCCAGGCTGCGGGCGTACGGCTGAGCTGGGCGGCATGCCGCGGCGCGCGCAGGACGCCCCAGGCGGAGGGCGTCGTCTCGCAGAAGGCGTCGAGCTCCGGCGGCTGCACGGCGAAGCCCTCCGGCACGCGTCCGAGCTGCCGCAGCCAGTGGCCGGTCTGGGCGAGCGAGACCTGCACGTGCCAGCTGCCGCCCTCCTGCTGCTGGCGGTGCAAGGCGGCGGCCGCTCCGAAGGCAATGAGGTAGCCGGTGGCCTCGTCCAGGATCTGCATGGGCAGCGCCCGCGGCTGGTCGGGCGTGCCCGCCGCTTGCGCTTCCGCCAGGTTGAAACCGGTGGCCGTCTGCACGAGGGAGTCGAAGCCGCGCCGGTCGCGCCACGGACCTTGCGCGCCGTACGCGGACAGGGACACGGCGACGATCCCCGGCCGCCGCCCGGCGAGTGCTTCGGGACCGTAGCCCAGGCGATCCAGCGCGCCGGGGCGGTAGCCTTGCACGAAGACATGTGCCGTCTCCAGCAGGGCGTCCATCGCGGCCCGCCCGGCGTCGGTGCGCAGGTCCACGAGGGCCGAGCGCTTGCCGCGGCTGGTGTCCGCGATGGCCTCGATGTTGGGCAGGTGCGGCGCGTTGACCAGCATCACGTCGGCGCCGTAGGCCGCCAGCGCGCGGCCACCGACCGGTCCGGCCAGGATGCGGGTGAGGTCCAGCACGCGCAGGCCATGCAGCGGCGGTTGCTGCGCATCAAGGGCAGCCAGCGGCAGCGGAGGCGCATCGCCGATGCGGGTGATCGTGAACAGGGGCTGGACGGCGATCGCGCGCCCTGCTTCGCTCGCATCCCATTGCGCGAAGCTGCGCAGCGCCGTCGCGACCACGCCGGCGTCGGCGGCGGCGTGCTCGAAAGCGAAGGCGTCCCAGCGTTGCATCGCGCGCTCGGCGTCGGCGCGCTCCGCCGTCGCCGGATCCAGCCCCAGCAGGCGCAGGGCGCCCTCGCGGTGGTGGGCGAAGTTCGCGTGGACGCGCACCCAGCCGTCGCGGGCGCGGTACAGGCCGGAGAAGCGATCCCAGGGTTCGGGCACGCGCCCGCCGATGCTGAACCAGCCGCGGCACTCCGCCGACGCATGGACCGCGTCGACGCCCACCGTCTGGCGTGGGCTTGCGCGGAGGTGCCCGAGTTCGCAGGCGGCGAGCGCCGCGGCGGCGATGGTCGACTGCGCGGCGGTGGCCACGCAAAAGGAGGAGGGATAGACCGGGTCGGTGCCCGTGAGGTGGGCGTAGGGAAGCGCTTGCGCTGGGAGGCCGGCGAGCCGCCAGAGGCCCGCCAGCGCTTCGGTGGGGTTCGCCGCGCTCACCACCACCCTCCGTCAATACCGATCCACGCGCCCTTACTTCAGGAGCTTGACCCCGGTCTTGGACTGCACGAACTCGAACTCGACGCCGGGAGCGAGTTCCACGACCTTGAGGCCTTGCGGCGTGACGTCGAAGACGCCCAGGTCGGTGATGACGCGGTCCACCACGCCGACACCCGTCAGCGGCAGCGTGCACTGCGGCAGGATCTTCAGGTCTTCGGTGCCGTCCTTCTTCTTCGCGACGTGCTCCATCAGCACGATCACGCGCGGCACGCCGGCCACGAGGTCCATGGCGCCGCCCATGCCCTTGACCATCTTGCCGGGGATCATCCAGTTGGCCAGGTCGCCCTTCTCGCTCACTTGCATGGCGCCGAGGATGGACAGGTTGATCTTGCCGCCGCGGATCATGGCGAAGCTGTCGTGGCTGCCGAAGATGGACGAGCCCTTGATGGTCGTCACCGTCTGCTTGCCGGCGTTGATCAGGTCGGCGTCGACTTCGTCGTCCTTCGGGAAGGGGCCGATGCCCAGCATGCCGTTCTCCGACTGCAGCCACACTTCCTTGTCGCCGGTGAAGTTGGCCACCAGCGTCGGGATGCCGATGCCGAGGTTGACGTAGAAACCGTCCTTGAGTTCCTGGGCCGCGCGCGCGGCCATCTGGTCTTGGGTCCAGGGCATGATTTTGATCCTAGTCGGTTGAGGACGGAGCTGAAGATCTGTCCCGCGAAGTCATCGCGTCGTGCGCTTCTCGATGCGCTTCTCGGGATTGGCATTGAGCACGATGCGGTGCACGTAGATGCCGGGCAGGTGGATGTCGTCGGGCGCGAGCTCGCCCACTTCCACGATCTTCTCCACTTCCACGATGCAGACCTTGCCCGCCATGGCGGCAGCCGGGTTGAAGTTGCGCGCGGTGAGGTTGAAGCGCAGGTTGCCGCTCTTGTCGGCGACGTGCGCCTTCACCAGCGACACGTCCGGCACCAGCGAGCGCTCCATGACGTAGGTCTCGCCGTCGAACTCGCGCTGCTCCTTGCCTTCGGCCACCATCGTGCCCACGCCGGTCTTGGTGAAGAAGGCGGGGATGCCGGCGCCGCCCGCGCGCAGCTTCTCGGCCAGCGTGCCTTGCGGCGTGAACTCCAGCTCCAGCTCGCCCGCGAGGTACTGGCGCTCGAACTCCTTGTTCTCGCCCACGTACGAGGAGATCATCTTCTTGATCTGGCGCGTCTCCAGCAGCTTGCCGAGGCCGAAGCCGTCGACGCCGGCGTTGTTCGAGATGACCGTCAGGTCTTTCGCGCCGCTTTGCTTCAGCGCCTCGATCAGGGCTTCCGGGATGCCGCAGAGGCCGAAGCCGCCCACGGCCATCAGCTGCCCGCTCTTGACGACGCCGTCGAGGGCTGCCGCCGCATTGGGATAGATCTTGTTCACACCACTCTCCTGCTGGAAGGGCCTTCGTTGGGGACAACCCGGCTGGGCGCTACGATACTACCTACGATGCTACGTAGTACTCCCTAAAGGATCACCCCATGGACGTCGACTACCGGCTCGCATTCGAGCACGCGCCCGTGGGCCTGTGCGTCTCGCGCAACCGTGCGATCGTAGACTGCAATCAGCAGCTTTGCGAGATGTTCGGCTGGTCGCGCGAGCTCCTCAAGGGCCAATCCTTCATGGTGCTCTATCCGAGCGCGGAGGAATACGAGCGCCTGGGCCAGCGCATGATCCCGATCCTGAACGCCAAGGGCCACTACGCCGACGACCGCATCATGAAGCGCGCCAACGGCGAGGTGTTCTGGTGCCACGTGAGCGGGCGCGCCCTCAATCGCCAGTCCCCGCACGAGAGCGGGATCTGGTCGTTCGAGGACCTCAGTGCGCAGCGGCCCGTGCGGGCGGAACTCACGCCGCGCGAGCGCGAGGTGGCGGCGCGCCTGCTGGAGGGGCTGACCTCCAAGGAGATCGGCAAGACCCTGGAGATCAGCCACCGGACGGTCGAGATCTACCGGGCGCGGCTCATGCGCAAGTACCGCGCCAACACCACGGCCGACCTGGTGCACAAGCTGGTGGCCGGCAGCTGATCAGAACTCGCGGAGCAACTGCGCGCGGCGCTGCGCGTACCACTGGCGCAGGCAGGCCTTGTCGTGGCAGCGCGTATCGCGTGCGGCCAGGGCCTGCGCATCGCGCCGCTGCAGGCCGGCCGGGTCGCGGCTGACGGTCGTCGCCTGCGCGCGCAGCCGCTGCAGGTCCTGCTCGAGTTGCGTCAGTTCGGGGTCGGAACTCACCAGCGCAGGCGCGGGCACACGAGGCGGCGCCATTTCCGGCGCGGCGCCCATGCTGGCCGTCGGGGAGTCGGGCTCGTGCAGGGCGGCGCGCAGGGTCTCGGGCGCACTCACGCTGGCCAGGCGCTGCTCGGCCAGTCGCGTCTTGGACGCATTGCGGCCGAGCGCCATGGCATAGGCGGCGGCGCTGTCGGAGAAGAGGGACGAGGCGCGCTGCAGGAAGGCGTCGCGCGACGCCTCCGCCTCTTCCCGTGCCGCCAGCTGCGCGTAGTGCTGGCCGAGCTGCGACTTCACATCCGCCAGCGGTGCCGAGTTGCGTCCGCTCGCCTGCTCGGCGACGTTGCACGCCGCGAGCATGGCGACTTCCGCGTCGCGCATGCGGCCCTGCTCGGCGGCTTCCCGGGACACCTTGAGGAAGGCGGACGCGTCGGCGTGCTCGGCCTTGCCCACCACGGCGGACAGGGCAAAGCGGCCGTCGCTTTCGTTGCTGGCCGCGGCGAGCGGCTCCGAGGGGCAGCTGCTCGCGAGCGCGACCGGTTGCGCGACGGCCGCCGGGGCGGCAGGAGCGCCGGGTTGAGCGCGTGTGCTCGCCGCCACATCGAGACCAGGCGACGGGGGCGCAGGCGCCTTCGACGCGAACCAACCGAGGTAGGTAGAGATCACGAGCGCGCCTGCGACGACCGCCCCCGCGGCGAACAGGCCCGTGCTGCCCCATTGCTTGTCCATGCGCCACCATAAAGCCGGACGCAGCCGGACGGTGTAAAGGGTGACAACTCCACGCAGGGCTCACATTGCGCGACAGGCGCACTGCGGCACGGCTGAGGCAGCGCCCGCTGGCTACTTCGCGTCGATGACTTCGGCCGCCGTGCGGAACGCATCGAGGGCGGCGGGGAAGCCGCAGTAGACGCTGGCGTGCAGGAAGATCTCCTGCAGCTCAGCCGGCGTGACGCCGTTGTTGAGCGCGCCGCGGACGTGGATCTTCAGCTCGTGCATCTTGCCCAGGCCCACGAGCATGGCGACCGTCACGATGCTGCGCGTGCGCAGGTCCAGGCCGGGGCGCTGCCAGGTGTTGCCCCAGGCGTGCTTGGTGACGAGCTCCTGAAGGGGCGCAGTGAAGTCGGTCACCCTGGACAGCGAGGCGTCGACGTAGGCGTCGCCGAGCACTTGCCGGCGGGTCTTCAGGCCAGCCTGGGTTTCGGGGTCGTTGGAGAGTTGCAGCATGGGGGGCTCCGATCAGCGAGGAAGGGGGCGAGCATACGCTCGCGGTTTCGGCGGGGTTAGCTGGTCGCTCCCCACCACCCTGCGAGGCGGCGTGCTGGCGGTCCTGCCCTTCCGTTACCCTCGCGGATCAAGGAGACGAAGCATGCCCCGCTACCCCGCACCCGAACTCAAGGACCTGCCCGAGGACATGCGCCAGCGCATCCTGGAGGTGCAGGAAAGGAGCGGCTTCGTGCCGAACGTGTTCCTCGCGCTGGCGCGCCGCCCGGCCGAGTGGCGGGCCTTCTTCGCCTACCACGACGCGCTGATGCTCAAGGAAACGGGCTCGCTCACCAAGGGCGAACGCGAGATGATCGTCACCGCGACGAGCGCGGCCAACAGCTGCCTCTATTGCGTGGTGGCCCACGGCGCCATCCTGCGCATCTACGAGAAGAAGCCGCTGGTGGCCGACCAGGTGGCGGTGAACTACCGCAAGGCCGACATCACGCCGCGCCAGCGCGCGATGCTCGACTTCGCCATGAAGGTCTGCCTGCGCTCGCACGAGATCGAGGAAGCGGACTTCGAGGCGCTGCACCCGCACGGCTTCGACGACGAGGACATCTGGGACATCGCGGCGATCACGGCCTTCTTCGGCCTCTCCAACCGCATGGCGAGCTTCTCCAACATGATGCCCAACCCGGAGTTCTACCTGCTGGGGCGGGTGCCGCGCGAGAAGAAGGCGGGCTGAACGCAAGAGGCCGCCCGGAGGCGGCCTTCTCACGCAGGCAGCCTCCTCACGGGAAGCGCGGTTGCAGGCGGTCGCCTTGCGGCACCGGGAAGGGGAAACCCAGTTTCACGGACTGGCCCCGCACGCGGTTCTGCGCCTGGCACTTGGACGTGCAGGTGGTCGCCGGCGGCGCGACCTCGATCGCGTCCTCGCCCGTCACGAAGCCCATGCGACCGCCGCTGGCGACGTCCCAGATGGAGCGGCCGCCGCAATGCTGGACGGTCCGCGTGCCGGTCACACGCGAGGGAAAGGTGTTGCTGCACGCGGGCTCGTTGACGCGGGTCGCCACCTGGGGGCTGTCGCGGGCAACGAAGCGCCGGGAGAAATCGTTGGCGATGTTGATCCGGGGCGTCACCACCACCGTGATGTCCTTGTACGGCACCGTGTCGCCTTCCCGCGCGCGGAAGTTCGCGTTGTCGAAGTAGAAGGGCGTCAAGGTCGTCGCGGCTTCGGCCAGCACGTGCGTGATGCGCGTCGCCGTCCCGTCGCTGCGCTGCGGCTCCATCTGGAACACGCCGCCCGTGGCGCAGTCCTTCGCCTGGATCTTCATGGACAGCCCGGTGCCCAGGCGCGTCAGTTCCAGCACCTCGCCGTCGAGGACGAGCTCGATCGCGGAAGTCAGCACGAGACCCCGGTGGTCCGGCGTCTTGCTCGCCCACACGGGCGTGGTCATGCCGCCCGTCATGTCGAGGGGATTGGTGGTGGGCAGGAACTGGTAGTTCTGGATGGCGAACGTGGCCGCCACCACGTCGAAGCGCACGTACTTTCCGACCACGGAGAAGGTGCCGGTCACGCCGGGAATGTCGGTATCGACCGTGCCGCTGCGGCCGAGGACGGTGAAGCCGCCGCCTTCGCAGCCGGCGGAAGTCGCCGCGGGCGCGGGGAGCGCCAGCAGGGCTGCGGCGAGCAGCCCTGCCGATTTGAGCAGCGCAGGCCATCCTGCCTTGCGCGGGTTCGGACTTGTCATGCTTGTCTCCTGGACAACCGCAAGAAGCGCCATGCGGGGCGACGCTGCCAGTGGCGGCGCGACGCCATTCGATGCGCTTTGGTGCTGGTCCGCAGGTGACGCCCGCGCAAGCTCGGCTACGAAATGTGCGGTTTGCCCACTTACCCCGCGTCACCGACGCAACGGGAATAAACAATCGCTCAGTCAAGCAGCCCGCGGAACCACTCCGGCATCGGCACGGACTTCTGCTTCGGGAAGTCCACCCACACCGTGGTGGCGCCGCCGGAGGCATAGACAACACCCGGATCGTCGGCCCGCTCTATCGTCGCCCAGCTCTCGAAACTGCTGCGGCCGGGATCACTCGCGTACATCTTCACCACGATGTCGCCCGGGTACTCGAGCTGCTTGTGGAAGTTGCAGAACGCGTTGACGATCAGCGGCCCTTCGCCCCGGGGATTGACGGTGCAGCCGATGCGCTGGAACCAGTCGAGGCGTGCGACTTCCAGGTAGCGGAAGTACAGCGTGTTGTTCACGTGGCCCATGGCGTCCATGTCGCCCCAGCGGATCGGCATCGCCAGGGTGTGGACGAGCTTTTTCTTCTCCGGCAGTTCCAGCTTCATGCGCGGCTCAGAGGCTGAAGCCGTCGTCGGCGGAGATCACGGCGCCGTTGATGAAGTGGCTGCGGTCGGACGCAAGCATGAGCAGCGCCGAGTCGAGGTCCTCCGGCTTGCCCACGCGCTTGCGCGGCAGCATCTGCACCAGCTTCTGGCCCTGCTCCGTCTGCCAGTGGTGATGGTTGATCTCCGTGTCGATGTAGCCGGGGCACAGTGCGTTGACGTTGATGCCGAAGCGCCCCCACTCCAGCGCGAACGCCTTGGTCATGTGCACCACCGCCGCCTTGCTCATGGCGTACACGCCGATCTGCGGCAGCACGCGCAGCCCCGCCGCCGAGGCGATGTTGACGATGTGCCCGCCGGTGAACGTCCCGGGCGCGGCGCCCCTGGCACGCGCCAGCATGCGCTTGCCGACTTCCTGCGCCACGAAGAAGGCGCCCCGCACGTTGGTGTCGAAGACGTAGTCGAAGTCCTCTTCGGTCACGTCCTGGATGCGCTGGGTGGTGCTGACGCCGGAGTTGTTCACCAGGATGTCGATCGAACCCATCTCCGTCTCGGCATGCGCCACGGCAGCGCGGATGCTCTCCACGCTGGTCACGTCCAGCCCCACGACGTGGGCATCGCCGCCCTCGCTCTCGATCTGCGCCCGCAGGTCCTTCAGCTTCTCGATGCGGCGCGCCGCCAGCACCACGGCGGCGCCCGAGCGCGACAGCACGCGCGCGAACTGCGCGCCCAGGCCGCTCGACGCGCCCGTGACGAAGGCGACACGGCCGGACAAGTCGATGCTGTAAGCCACGGGGAATCCTCTCTCTAGAATGGGTTGGCACGATCGTTCGTTCCCGGACGGCCGCGCATTTAGAATCCGCAGGCTCTGCGGCAACGGACCGCGCGCGCGCTCGAACCATTATCGACGAGACCCCCATGACGCAAGAAGAAATCCTGGCCCAGTTCGGCCCCCGTGAAGCGATGGAATACGACGTGGTCGTCGTCGGCGGCGGACCCGGCGGTCTCGCGACCGCGATCCACCTCAAACAGATCGCGGCCGACGAGGGCAAGGAGATCTCGGTGGTCGTGCTCGAGAAAGGGTCCGAGCCCGGCGCCCACATCCTCTCGGGCGCGATCGTCGATCCGCGCGCGCTCGGCGAATTGTTCCCCGACTGGAAGGCGATGGGCGCGCCGCTGAACGTGCCGGTGACCGAGGACATCTTCCTGTTCCTGGGCGAGAACGGCGCCAGGCGCGTGCCCAACTTCATGCTGCCGCCCAACTTCGGCAACCACGGCAACTACATCGTCAGCCTGGCGAACGTGGTGCGCTGGCTGGCGCAGCAGGCCGAGGCGCTGGGGGTGGACATCTTCCCCGGCTTTCCCGCAGCCGAAGTCCTCTACAACGAGGACGGCTCCGTCAAGGGCGTGGCCACCGGCAACATGGGCATCGGCAAGGACGGGGAGCCGACCGAGAACTTCCAGCTCGGGATGGAACTGCACGCGAAGTACACGGTCTTCGCCGAAGGCGCGCGCGGCCACCTGGGGCGCCAGCTCATCTCGCGCTTCAAGCTCGACGAGGGCCGCGACCCGCAGAGCTATTCGATCGGCATCAAGGAAGTGTGGGAGATCGATCCTTCGCGCCACGAGGCCGGCCTCGCGCTGCACAGCGCGGGCTGGCCGCTGGACGAGATGACCTATGGCGGTTCCTTCCTGTACCACATGGAGGACAACCAGATCGCCATCGGCTTCGTGGTGGGGCTGGACTACGCCAATCCCTACCTGTCGCCCTTCGAGGAATTCCAGCGCTTCAAGACGCACCCCAACATCCGCTGGTATTTCGAAGGCGGCACGGCCAAGCGCCTGGGCTACGGCGCACGCGCGCTCACCGTCGGCGGCCTCCTGTCGCTGCCCAAGACGGTGTTCCCGGGCGGCGCGCTGGTCGGCGACGACGCGGGCTTCCTGAACGCCTCGCGCATCAAGGGCAGCCATGCGGCGATCAAGACCGGCATGCTGGCCGCGCGCGCGGCCTACGACGCCGTGCAGGCCGGCCGCCAGCACGACGAACTCACGGCCTACCCGGAAGCGTTCGAGCGGTCCTGGCTGTACACGGAACTGAACAAGGCGCGCAACTTCAAGCAGTGGTTCAAGAAGGGCCGCTCGGTGGCGACCTTCATGACGGGCATCGAGCAATTCGTGCTGCGCGGGAGCATCCCCTGGACGCTGCACCGCGAGCGGCCGGACCACACCTACCTGAAGCCGGCGGCCGAGTGCAAGCCGATCGTGTATCCCAAGCCCGATGGCAAGCTGACCTTCGATCGCCTGTCCTCGGTGTTCATCTCGAACACCAACCACGCCGAGGACCAGCCGCCGCACCTGACGCTCAAGGACCCGAGCGTTCCCGTGGACGTCAACCTGCACAAGTTCGGCGGCCCCGAGAGCCGCTACTGCCCCGCCGCGGTCTACGAGTTCGTGCAGGAGGACGGCAAGGAGCGGCTGCAGATCAACGCGCAGAACTGCGTGCACTGCAAGACGTGCGACATCAAGGACCCGACGCAGAACATCGTGTGGGTCACGCCGGAAGGCGGCGGCGGGCCGAACTACACGAACATGTAAGCTTTTTGCAAGCGGCGCCGGCCCGGCGCTTCGTTTGCAGCGGCGGCGCTCGGTGTTACTCCCGTGGCGAGCCGATGACGCACTGCGGCATGATGCGCCGTCCAAGACGCATATCCCACCAGGAGACACCATGAAGTACACGAGGCTCTTCGCCGTCCTCTCGGCCGGCCTGCTGGCCAGCTCGCTGGCCGCCGCCCAGACGACGATGAAGATCAGCATCTCCACCGCCCAGAACTCGCACCAGGGCGTGGCGATCGACACCTTCGCCAAGGAGGTCGAGAAGCGCACCAACGGCCGCTACAAGGTCCAGACCTTCTACAACGGCGCCCTGGGCGGCGAGCGCGAATCGATCGAGGCGGTGCAGCTGGGCACCCAGGAACTGGCGTTCTCCTCCACGGGCCCGGTGCCGAACTTCGTGCCCGAGACCAAGATCCTCGACGTGCCCTTCCTGTTCCGCGACAAGGCGCATGCGCGCGCGGTGCTCGACGGCCCGATCGGCCAGGACCTGCTCACCAAGTTCGACAGCAAGGGCTTCAAGGCGCTGGCCTGGGCGGAGAACGGCTTCCGCCACATGACCAACAGCAAGCGGGACGTGAAGGGGCCGGAAGACCTCAAGGGCCTGAAGATGCGCACCATGGAGAACCCGGTGCACATCGCCGCCTACAAGGGCTTCGGCATCATCACCACGCCCATGGCCTTCCCGGAAGTGTTCACCGCCTTGCAGCAGGGCACCGTGGACGGCCAGGAGAACCCGCTGTCGGTGATCATCTCGGCCAAGTTCGACCAGGTGCAGAAGCACCTGTCGCTGACCGGCCACGTCTACTCGCCCTGCATCTTCGTGATGAACAAGGCCGCCTTCGACAAGCTGTCGGCCGCCGACAAGCAGGCCTTCCTCGACGCCGCCAAGGAAGGCACCAAGGCCAACCGCGCCCGCGTGGACGAAGACGACGCCAAGGGTGTCGCCGACCTGCGCGCCAAGGGCATGACCGTGACCGAAGTCGACAAGAGCAAGTTCGTCGCGGCCCTGGCCCCGGTGAACGCCGAGTTCGAGAAGCAGTTCGGCAAGGCCAACCTGGACAAGATCCGCGCCGTGAAGTAACGCGACGGCCACCCAGCCATGTCACAGAAAGGCCCGCACACGCGGGCCTTTTCGCGAAGAACAACGAGGGCCCCGTGAAAGAAACCTTCCTGCGCATCGAGCGCTTCAGCAGCAGCCTGTCCATGGCCGGCGCCTGCGCGATGCTGGTGGTCGCCAGCGCGCTGGGCATGTTCCAGATCGTCACCCGCTTCGTGCTGGAGCAGCCGGCGGAGTGGAGCGAGATCCTGATCCGGCTGGCGCTGATCTGGATGGTGTTCCTCGGCATCCCCACGGCCTTTCGCCACGGCGCGATGGTGAGCGTGGACGTCCTGTACCGCTGGAGCCCGCCGCGCCTGCGCCGCTTCCTCGACTGGATGGTGGCCGCGGCCTCCATGGCCCTGATCCTGGTCATTCTCTGGTACGGCTGGGACTACGCCCAGCGTGGCCGCGTGCAATCGATGGCCGGCCTGGAATCGATTTCCATGTTCTGGGGCTACCTCGCCCTGCCGGTGGGCGCCCTGTTCTGCATCCTGGGCATCATCGGCAACCTGCTCGACCCGATGCGCGAAGAACTGGAGACCGCGCAATGACGTCGGCCATGCTCGCCACCATGGTGCTGTGCTTCGCGCTCAGCGTCTCGGTCGCCGTCTCGATCGGCCTGTCCGCCATCCTGGGCATCCAGGTGGGTGGCGCCAACATGCTCATCTCCGTCAAGGAGATGTTCAACTCCATCAACAAGTTTCCGCTGGCGGCCATTCCCTTCTTCATCCTGGCCGGCAACCTGATGGAAACCGGCGGCATCTCGCGCCGCCTGGTCGAATTCGCCAAGAGCATCGTCGGCGGCGTGCAGGGCGGACTGCCCATGACCTGCGTGCTGACCTGCATGATCTTCGCGGCGGTCTCGGGCTCGTCGGTGGCCACCACCTTCGCCATCGGCGCCATCCTGATCCCGGCGCTGATCAAGCACGGCTATCCCACCAGCTACGCGGCGGCGCTGCAGGCCACCAGCGCGGAGCTGGGCGTGATCATCCCGCCTTCGATCCCCATGATCCTGTACGGCGTGAGCGCCGAGGTGTCGATCGGCGAACTGTTCATTGCCGGTTTCGGCCCGGGCCTCCTGATCGGCGGCGCGCTGATGCTGTTCTGCTGGGCGTGGTGCAAGTACAAGGGCTGGGGCAAGAACGACGGCGACGGCCGGCTGCCCTTCGGCAAGGCCTTCGTGCAGGCCGGCTGGGCGCTGCTGATGCCGGTGATCATCCTGGGTGGCATCTACGGCGGCATCTTCACGCCGACCGAGGCCTCGGCCGTGGCGGTGTTCTACGCGCTGGTGGTGGGCATGCTGGTGTACCGCGAGATCAGCATCACCGCGCTTTACGGCATCCTGCGCAAGTCGGTCATCTCGTCGGCCGTGATCATGTTCATCATCGCCAACGCCGGCCTGTTCGCGTTCCTGATCACGCGCGCCGGCGTGCCGGAGGCGATCGGCCACTGGCTGGAGGGCGTGCTGAAAAGCCCGGCCATGTTCCTGCTGGGCGTGAACCTGGCGCTGTTCATCATCGGCATGTTCATCGAGACCAGCGCGTCCATCATCGTGCTGGCACCCATCCTCGCGCCCGTGGCCGTGCACTTCGGCATCGACCCGGTGCACTTCGGCCTGATCATGGTGGTGAACCTGGCCCTGGGTATGATCACGCCGCCGTTCGGCGTGAACCTGTTCGCCGCCTGCACGGTCGCCAGGATCTCGCTGGACCGCATCATCACGCAGCTCATTCCGTTCGTCCTGGTGGTGCTGGGCTGCCTGATGGTGATCACCTACGTGCCGGGCCTGTCCCTGGGCCTGCGCGACCTCGTCTACAGCAAGTGAATTTCTTTCCATGAAGTACCCCCTCCCCCGCGGCGCCCGCCGCGCCTTCCTCGCGTCCGTGCTGGCGCTGGCCGCCTCCGCTTCGCTGGCCGCCTGGCCTGACGACAAGACCGTGAAGATCCTCGTGCCGTGGCCGGCCGGCGGCGCCACCGACCAGGTCGGCCGCATGCTCGCGCAGCCGCTGTCCCAGGCCCTGGGCGTACCGGTGATCGTCGAGAACAAGGGCGGCGCCGGCGGCGTGATCGGCACCCAGCAGTTCGTGCGCGACAAGGACGTGCACACCATCCTGCTGGCCACCAGTTCCACCAACGCCGCGGCGCCGCACCTGTACGCCAAGCTCGGCTACGACGCGATCGCCGACTTCACGCCGGTGGTGGCGCTGTGCGAGATCCCCAACGTGATGGTGGTGCCCGCCAAGTCGCCGTGGAATTCGCTGGCCGACATCGTCAAGGCCGCCAGGCAGGCACCGGGCAAGTACACCTACGGCTCGGCCGGCATCGGCGGCTCGCAGCACCTGGCCGGCGCGCAGTTCAAGACCGCCGCCAACGTCGACATCCGCCACGTGCCGTACAAGGGCAGCGGCCCGGCGGCCCAGGACCTGATCGCCGGGCACATCGACATGATGATCGACACGGGCTCGCTGGGCAGCATCCGCGGCGGGCTGTTGCGGCCGCTGGCCGTCGCTTCCGAGAAGCGCCTGCCGGCGCTGCCCAACGTGCCGACCTTCAAGGAAGCCGGCACGCCGATGCTCGCCTCGGCGTGGTACGGCTTGATGCTGCCCGCGAACGCGCCGCCGGAAGCCGTGGCGCGGCTGAACGCGGAGGTCAACAAGATCCTGAAGACGCCCGAGATCCACGACAAGCTGGTGGGCATGGGCGCCATCGTCCAGGGCGGCACGGCGGCCGAGTTCGCGAAGTTCTCTGCTTCGGAAGTCAAGCGCTACGAGGCCATCGTGCGCGATTCGGGCGCGCCGAAGGAGTGAGGCTACAATCCGCGCCGTCAGGAGAGAGTTCCGGCTCGACGGAACCGCCGAAGGCGCAACAACGCTCAGGCACCCAGGACTGACAAGCGCCCCGCTTCGGGGCGTCACCTTGCTGGAGAGAGGCCGCGGCGCACCGCCGCGGCCCACCGAAGGAGCAACCCTCGATACGAGGCGAATCTCTCAGGTAAAGCGGACAGCAGGGGCCCGCCCATCGTGTGTACGATGGTCCCTCGCCCCTGTGGAGCACACGTGTCCGCTTCTTCAGAAGAGCTTCGCAAGACTCCCTTGCACGCGCTGCACCTCGAGCTCGGTGCGCGCATGGTCCCCTTCGCCGGCTACAGCATGCCGGTCCAGTACCCCGCCGGCCTGCTGGCCGAACACCGCCACACGCGCGACAGCGCCGGCCTGTTCGACGTCTCGCACATGGGCCAGCTGCAGCTGCGCGGGCCCGAGGCGGCGGCGGCCTTCGAATCCCTGATGCCGGTGGACGTGATCGGCCTCGCGCCGGGCAAGCAGCGCTACGGCCTGCTGCTCACCGACGAGGGCACGATCATCGACGACCTGATGTTCGTCAACCGCGGCGACCACCTGTTCGTGATCGTCAACGGCGCCTGCAAGGACGGCGACCTCGCGCACCTGCAGGAGCGCGTCGGGCGGCGCTGCGAGATCGTGCCCATGTTCGATCGCGGCCTGCTCGCGCTGCAAGGCCCCAAGGCCGTGCACGCGCTCAAGGCCGTGGTGCCGGGCGTGGAGAACCTGGTGTTCATGACCGGTTCGCAGTTCCGCTGGAACGGCGCCGACCTGTTCATCACCCGCAGCGGCTACACCGGCGAGGACGGATTCGAGATCTCCGTGCCCGCGGCGCAGGCCGAGGCGCTGGCGCG
This sequence comes from Ramlibacter sp. G4-7, assembly GCF_057784995.1. Classification (NCBI taxonomy): domain Bacteria; kingdom Pseudomonadati; phylum Pseudomonadota; class Betaproteobacteria; order Burkholderiales; family Comamonadaceae; genus Ramlibacter; species Ramlibacter sp. G4-7. The sequence goes on along the minus strand of NZ_JBYNTT010000009.1, from coordinate 156,100 downwards.
CGCCCTGCTCGCGCAGCACGAGGTGAAGCCGGTCGGTCTGGGCGCGCGCAATTCGCTGCGGCTGGAAGCGGGGCTGTGCCTGTACGGCAACGACATCGACACGACGACGACGCCGGTGGAAGCGGCGCTCAACTGGGCGATCCAGAAGGTGCGCCGCACCGGCGGCGAACGCGCCGGCGGTTTCCCGGGCGCGGACAAGGTGCTGGGCCAGCTCGATGGCACGGTGCCGCTGCCGCGCAAGCGCGTGGGGCTCGTCGCCCTCGAACGCATCCCGGTGCGCGAGCACACCGCGCTGCAGGCCGCCGAAGGCGTGGCCCTCGGCGAAGTCACCAGCGGCCTGCTCGCGCCCACCATCGACAAGGCGATCGCCATGGGCTACGTGCCCCCGCACCATGCCGCCGTCGGCCAGCGGGTGCAGGCGCTGGTGCGCGGCAAGCTCGTACCCATGGAAGTCAGCGCCATGCCCTTCGTCCCCAACCGTTACTACCGCGGCTGAAGACCGCCAGACAGGAGAACACCCATGACCGTCAAGTACACGCCCGAGCACGAGTGGATCCAGCTCGAGGACCACGAGGCCGCCGTCGTCGGCATCACCCTGCACGCGCAGGATGCGCTGGGCGACGTGGTCTTCGTGGACCTGCCCGAGGTGGGACGCAGCTATGCGAAGGGCGAGGTTTCCGGCGTGGTGGAGTCCGTCAAGGCCGCGGCCGACGTGTACATGCCCATCGCCGGCGAGGTCACCGAGGTGAACGAGGACCTGCGCGCGGACCCGTCGCTGGCCAACAAGGACCCGATGGGAAACGGCTGGTTCTTCAAGATCCTGATCAAGGACATGAGCGAATTCGACGTGCTCATGGACGAGCCGGACTACAGGAAGTTCGTGAAGACGAACGCATGACAGCGTGTCGTCCCGGCCTCGCGCCGGGGTCCATGAGGCGGTCGGTCCGCCGCCCCGTGGATCGCGGGCCAAGCCCGCAATGACATGGTTCGAGACAGTCGCAGGAACAAGTCCCCCATGCTGATGCAATCCGCCCGGCCGCTCGGCGAGCTGGAAAACCCCACCGAGTTCATCCCCCGCCACATCGGCGTGGACGAGGCCGACGAACGCCACATGCTGTCGGTGATCGGCGAGGCCTCGCGCCGCGCGCTGATCGAGAGCATCGTGCCGCGTTCCATCGCGCGCACGCACGGCATGCAGCTGCCGGCGCCGGTGACCGAAGCCGCGGCGCTGGCGGAGCTGCGCGCCATCGCGTCGCGCAACCAGGTGTTCCGCAGCTTCATCGGCCAGGGCTACTACGGCACCTTCACGCCCGGCGTCATCCTGCGCAACATCCTCGAGAACCCGGCCTGGTACACCGCCTACACGCCTTACCAGGCCGAGATCAGCCAGGGCCGCATGGAAGCGCTGGTGAACTTCCAGACCATGGTGTGCGACCTCACCGCCATGCCGATCGCCAATGCGTCCATGCTGGACGAGGCGACCGCCGCGGCCGAGGCGATGACCCTGGCCCGGCGCAGCGTCAAAAGCAGGAGCAACACCATCGTGGTGGCCGGCGACTGCCACCCGCAGGTGATCGAGGTGGTGCAGACGCGCGCCGCGCCGCTGGGGATCGAGGTGGCTCTCGCGAATTCGCACGAGGAGTGGAAGCAGCGCCTGGCCGGCGACTACTTCGCCGTGCTGGCCCAGTACCCGTCCACCAGCGGCCGCATCGACGACCTGAAGGCGGACGTGCAGCAGGCGCATGCGAAGCAGGCCGCCTTCATCGTCGCCGCCGACCTGCTGGCGCTGACGCTGCTGGCGCCCCCCGGCGAGTTCGGCGCCGACATCGTGGTGGGCACGACGCAGCGCTTCGGCATGCCCATGGGATGCGGCGGTCCGCACGCCGCTTACCTGGCGTGCCGGGACGACTTCAAGCGTTCCATGCCGGGCCGGCTGGTCGGCGTCAGCGTGGACTCGCACGGCAACCCCGCCTACCGCCTCGCCCTGCAGACGCGCGAGCAGCACATCCGGCGCGAGAAGGCCACCTCCAACATCTGTACGGCGCAGGTGCTGCCGGCCGTGGTCGCCAGCATGTACGCGGTCTACCACGGCCCGCAAGGCCTCAAGCGCATCGCGCAGCGGGTGGCGAGCTACACCGCCATCCTCGCCAAGGGCCTGGAGCAACTCGGGCACAAGCCGCGCGCCGCCGGCTTCTTCGACACCTTGTCGCTGCACACGGGCGAGGCCACCGACGCTTTCATCGCCAAGGGGCACGCGCTGCGCGTCAACCTGCGCAAGGACTGGGGCGAGTACATCTGCATTTCCCTGGACGAGACGACCACGCGCAAGGACGTCCAGCTGCTCTGGTCCATCTTCGCCAGGCCGGGCCAGGCCCTGCCCGACTTCGCGCCGTTCGAGAAGGGCATCGAGCCGGGCATCCCGCCGGAGCTGCGTCGCACCAGCGAGTTCCTCACGCATCCCGTCTTCAACACGCACCACAGCGAGACCGGGATGCTGCGCTACATCCGCAGCCTCTCGGACAAGGACCTCGCGCTGGACCGCAGCATGATCCCGCTGGGCAGCTGCACCATGAAGCTCAACGCCACCAGCGAGATGATTCCCATCACCTGGCGCGAGTTCGCCAACGTGCACCCGTTCGCGCCCCGCGACCAGCTGCAAGGCTATGCCGAGCTCGACGAGCAGCTGCGTGCGTGGCTGTGCGAGGCGACGGGCTATGCGGGCATCAGCCTGCAGCCCAACGCGGGCTCGCAGGGCGAGTACGCGGGCCTGCTGGCCATCCGGGCATGGCATGCCAGCCGCGGCGAGTCGCACCGCGACGTCTGCCTGATCCCCTCCTCGGCGCACGGCACCAATCCCGCCAGTGCCCAGATGGTGGGCATGCAGGTGGTGGTGACCGCCTGCGACGACAACGGCAACGTGGACCTGGCCGACCTGAAGGCCAAGTGCGAGCAGCACAGCGACAAGCTCGCCTGCATCATGATCACCTACCCGAGCACGCACGGCGTGTTCGAGCAGCAGGTCAAGGAGCTGTGCGCGCTGGTGCACCAGCACGGCGGCCGCGTGTATGTCGACGGCGCCAACATGAACGCGCTGGTGGGCGTGGCCGCGCCGGGCGAGTTCGGCGGCGACGTCAGCCACCTGAACCTGCACAAGACCTTCTGCATCCCGCACGGCGGCGGCGGCCCCGGCGTCGGGCCGGTGTGCGTGGTGGAGGACCTGGTGTCCTTCCTGCCCGGGCACAAGGCCGGCGGCCTCGCGACGCATCCCGTGGGCGCCGTGTCGGCCGCGCCCCTTGGCAATGCGGCGGTGCTTCCCATCAGCTGGATGTACTGCCGCATGATGGGCGCGCAGGGCCTGACGCAGGCCACCGAAGTCGCGATCCTGTCGGCCAACTACATCAGTGTCCGCCTGCGCGAGCACTACCCCACGCTGTACGCCAGCCCCAACGGCCACGTCGCGCACGAGTGCATCCTGGACCTGCGGCCGCTGAAAGAGAGCTCCGGCGTCACCGCGGAAGACGTGGCCAAGCGGCTGATCGACTACGGCTTCCACGCGCCGACGCTGTCCTTCCCCGTCCCCGGCACGCTGATGGTGGAACCCACCGAGAGCGAGACGCTGGAGGAGATCGACCGCTTCGTCGACGCGATGATCGCCATCCGCGCGGAGATCCGCCGCGTCGAAGCCGGCGAGTGGCCGCAGGACGACAACCCGCTGAAGAACGCGCCGCACACGGCGGACTCGCTGATGGTGGCGCAGTGGACGCGCCCGTATCCGCGCGACGTGGGCGCCGCCATGCACGACCCGAAGGCCGGCTCGGGCCGCCAGCTGAAGTACTGGTCACCGGTGGGCCGCGTCGACAACGTCTACGGGGACAGGAACCTGTTCTGCAGCTGCGTGCCGATGTCGGCGTACGAGTGATGCGCCGCTGGTGCGCAGCGAAGCTGCACACCCTGCATGCACGGTTCGACGGCGATCGAACGGTTCGCTGACCCGCAGGGTGTGCAAGGCGCGGCCTTGCGCACCATCCCATGTTCCAATGGCCGCCGATGGAACTGATCCTCACCGTCGCCCTCGGCGCCGCCCTCGCGGGCTTCGTCCAGGGCCTCTCCGGCTTCGGCTTCGGCCTGACCGCGATGTCCATCTGGGCGTGGACGCTGGAGCCCAGGCTTGCGGCCTCGTTGTCCCTGTTCGGGGCGCTGGTGGGGCAGCTGATCGCCGCCCTCACCGTGCGCCGGGGCTGGGACTGGAAGACGCTGCTGCCCTTCGTGCTGGGCGGACTCGCGGGCCTGCCCCTGGGTCTCTATCTCCTTCCCCGCCTGGACGTGCCCCTCTTCAAGGCCACGCTGGGCCTGATGCTGATCGTCGTCTGCCCGCTGATGTTCTTCGCCGCGCAGCTGCCGCGCGTGCGCGGTGGCGCGGCCGGGGACGCCGTGGCGGGCGCCGCGGGTGGCGTGATGGGCGGCCTGGGGGGCTTCACCGGCGTGGTCCCTACCCTGTGGTGCACCGTGCGCGGCTTCGACCGCGACCGGCAGCGCGCGGTCATCCAGAACTTCAACCTGTCCATGCAGGTGGTCACCTTCGGGGGCTACCTGGCCACCGGCATCCTGGAGCCGCGCATGTGGCCGCTGCTGGCCGTGGTGGCGCCGGCGGTGCTGGTGCCGGTGCTGCTGGGCGCGCGCCTGTACCTGGGCATCAGCGACCTCGCCTTCCGCAAGGTGGTGCTGGGCCTGCTCACGGCCAGCGGCGTCGCCCTGCTGGCCGCCTCCGTGCCGGGGCTGCTGGCGCGTTAGCCCCCTCTTGAAAGTGGCGCGGACGATCCCTAACTCGGGATCGCCCGACGCGCTGAAAGGAGGAAAAGCATGGGTGCCTTGTTCCATTCGCCCGCGGACCTGTTCGCGGAACTCAACCGTATGCAATCGATGCTCGACCAGGTGTTCCCCACGGCGGGATCCGGCATCCGTTCGACGGCCGGCGCCACGTTTCCCGCCGTCAACGTGGGCATCACCCCCACGGCCGTGGAGGTCCAGGCGCTCGCGCCCGGCCTCGACGCGTCCAGGCTGGAGATCACGGTGGACCGCGGCCTGCTGGTCATCGCCGGGGACCGCAAGAGCGAACTGCCGCCGCAGGGCGAGCGCGCCAGCGTCTATGCGAACGAACGCTTCACCGGACGCTTCCGCCGCGTGATCAGCCTGCCCGAGGACGCCGATCCCGCCCGCGTGGATGCGAACTACCGCGACGGCATCCTGCGCATCACGGTGGCCAAGCGCGCATCCTCGCTGCCGCGCCGCATCGAAGTGAACTGAAGGAGACCGCCATGAGCAACACCTTGCAGACTTCTTCCGCCCAGCGCGCCCCGGCCGCCAACGAGCCGGCGCCGCAACAGCGCTTCGTCGTGCCGGCCGTGGACGTGTACGAAGACGAATCCTCGATCACCCTGCTGGCCGACCTGCCGGGCGTGCCCCGCGACCAGCTGCAGGTGCGGGTGGACGGCGACAACCTGGTGCTGGAAGCGACCGCCGCCACGTCCGGTCCCGAGGACATGGAGCTGGTCTATGGCGAGCTGCAGTGCGCCGCCTTCCGGCGCCAGTTCACGCTGAGCCGCGAGCTCGACACGGCCCGCATCGAGGCGCAGTTGCGCGACGGCGTGCTGCGCCTGACCATTCCCAAGGCCGAGGAAGCAAAGCCGCGCCGCGTGCAGGTGCAGGTGGGTTGAGGCGCGAACGGCGCGCCCTCGCGCGATGGCCGGGGCGCGCCGCGCGCGGGCACAATGCCGGCAGCGGCGGATCCCGCCGCGCGAGGGAACACCGTTGGCCCTGAAGGCATTCCTGGTCGAGGACCAGCCCGCCATTCGCGACAGCCTGATCGAGGCGTTGCGCGAGCTCTCCGGCATCGAGCCGGCGGGCTGGGCCGCGACCGAAAAGGCAGCGACCGACTGGCTGCGCGATCCCTCGCATCACTGGGACATCGCGATCATCGACCTCGTGCTGGAGCCGCGCGGCGGCAGCGGCTTCGGGGTGCTGCAGGCGCTGCGGCAGCGCGACCCGGTCAAGAAGGTGGTCGTCCTCACCGCCACCGCGAACCCGCAAGTGCGCCACCGCTGCGAAGCGATGGGCGCCGATGGCGTGTTCGACAAGGGGATGGAGACGGAGGCGCTGCTGGATTACTGCGTGAAGCTGGCGCGGGCGGCGGGCGGGCATTGAGCTTGCACGGCCAGCGCCATCGCGCCCGCCCCCTCACCCTTCCTGCGCCGCCAGCTGCCGCAAGGCCTGCTCGAACACCTCGGGCGGCTGGCCACCCTGGATCAGGTGGCGGTCGTTCACGATCACCGACGGCACGGCCTGGATCCCCAGTTGCTGGAAGTGCCGTTCGGCCTCGCGCACTTCCTTGGCATACCGGTCGCTTTGCAGGATCTGCTCCGCTTCCTGGCGGTCGAGGCCGACCGACGCGGCGATCTCCGCGAGCACCGCGCGGTCCGAAGGATTGCGCGCTTCGCCGTGATAGGCCTGCAGCAGCGCCATCTTCAGGTCCCGCTGCTGCTGCGCCCCCAGCTCGCCCGCCCACGCCAGCAGGCGGTGCGCGTCGAAGGTGTTCCAGATCCGCCCGCGCCCTTCCTTGCGGAACGTGAACCCCACGCCCGCGCCGCGCTCGGCCATCGCCTCCCGGTTCTTCTGCTGCTGTTCCGGCGTGGCGCCGTACTTCTGCTGGATGTGCTCGGTCACGTCCTGCCCTTCGGGGCCCATCTGCGGGTTGAGCTCGAAGGGCTGGAAGCGCATCTGCACCGCCACCTCGCCATCGAGCTTTTGCAGCGCGCGCTCGAGGGAGGCGAGGCCGACGGCGCACCAGGGGCACGCGACGTCGGAGACGAAGTCGATGTGGAGGGCTTTCATGCCCCCATTCTGTCAAGAACCGACAGACCCCGTGATCGGCAGGACGATGCCCGTGATGTAGCTGGAGCACGCCGGCGAGGCCAGGAACACATAGGCGGGCGACAGCTCCTCCGGCTGGGCCGGGCGCTTGAAGTCGGTCTGCTTGCCGAACTCGACGATCTCCTTGCTGCTCTGGTCGGCCGGATTGAGCGGCGTCCACACGGGACCCGGCGCGACCGCGTTCACGCGGATGCCCTTTTCCAGCACGGCGGAGGCGAGCGACATGGTGAAGGCGTGGATGGCGCCCTTGGTCGCCGAATAGTCGAGCAGCTTGGCGCTGCCCCTCAGTCCGGTGACCGAGCCCGTGTTGATGATGCAGCAGCCTTCCTTCAGGTGCGGCAGCGCCGCGCGGGCCATGCGCATGTAGCCGGCGATGTTGGTCATCAGCGTCTCTTCCATGCGCTCGTCGGTGATGTCCTCCAGCGAATGCGCGTGCTCCTGGAAGGCGGCGTTGTTCACCAGGATGTCCAGGTGGCCGAATTCCTTGACGGTCTTCTCCACGGACTCCTTGCAGAAGGCCGAGTCCTTGACGTCGCCCGCGATCAGCAGGCACCTGCGCCCTTCCTTCTCGATGCAGCGCCGGGTTTCCTGCGCGTCGTCGTGCGAGGACAGGTACACGATGGCCACGTCCGCGCCTTCGCGCGCATAGAGCACGGCCACTGCGCGGCCGATGCCCGAGTCACCGCCGGTGATCAGGGCGGTCATGCCCTCGAGCTTGCCGCTGCCCTTGTAGTCGGGCGCCATGAACTGCGGCTTGAGTTCCATGTCCGCTTCCTGCCCGGGCTTGCGCAGGTGCTGCGCCGGCATGTCGCTCGGGTAGTTGCGCTTGCTCGTGCGCGGCGGGCCCTTGTCATGGCCGCCGGATCCCTCGGCGGGCTCCTTGCGGTCCTGCTCGCGCTGGATCTGCCGCTGCTTCTCGGCGGTCGCTTCGTTGCTCTGGCTGCGCGCGTTCTCCCGCGCGCCCGGCTTGTTCTGGTCCATGGAGGCTCCTGTGGCAAACCTCCATCGTGGCGGCGCCTGGGCGTGGCCGGCCGCAGAAACCGCCGGACGCCGCTGTCGGAGCCGGCCTACCGGGGCACGGGCGGATTCACGTGGCCTTGGTGTGCTTCTCGCGGATGTAGCGCTCGACGTCCTCGACCTTGTGTCCCGCGTGGTGCACCGCGTCGCGCAACTGGTCCATGCTCACGTCGAAGACCCGGCACCAGAACTGCACGTCGGTCTGGTTGGTGAGATCGATGAGGCGGCCCCCGTCCGGTGCCTGGGTATTGTTCATTGCGCGTTCTCCTTCAACGCCACCATGATGACGCGAAACCGGGCTGGACGGGAATCAGCCGCGCGTGCTGTCGCGCAGCAGGCGCCGGCGCTCCGCGACCACCGCGTACGCCTGCCGCTCGAAGTGATTTTCCCGGTACGGGTTGCGCCCACGCAGCAGCTGCACGAGGCTGGAACCAAAGTAGGCCGGCAGGAAAAAGGGGCCCCAGCGCTCGTACTGGCGCACGTGGACGTGTTCGTGCAGCCGCAGCTGGGCCAGGGCCGACCGGTCCACGGCCAGGATGACGTGCCCGAGCGTCATCGCGGAAAAGCCGAGCGCGGGCGGCAGCGAGGCGATGGCGCGGCCCAGCCGCCCGCCGAAGACCTCGATGACGCCGTGGTGCTTGCGCCATTTCGCGCCGGCCAGCACCGCGACGCTGCCCAGCAGCAGGCCGAGCACGGTGTACGGTGCCGCCCAGAGGTAGCGCAGGAGCCGTGCCGCCTTGACCATGGGGTGCATTGTGGCGGATCCCCGAATTCCTGCCCGGCCCCGCCCTGCCGGACCCGGCGTCAGACGGGGGCGGCCGCGGCGTCCAGCCGGCGAACGCGCAGGCCGCACAGCATCGCCAGCAGGCCCAGTCCGGCCGCGGCGGCGAAGATCGCCTCGAAGCCCCAGCGCGCAGCGATCGCGCCGCCGGCCAGGACGCCCAGCACGCCGCCGAAGCCGTAGCCGGTCACGGTGAAAAGCGCCTGCCCGCGGCCGCGCAGGCGGCCCGGGAAATGGCGGCTGACCATCGCGATGCAGGCCGTGTGGTGGGTCGCGAAGGTCAGCGCATGCAGCACCTGGGCCAGGAACAGTGCGACCAGCCAGCCGCCCAGGCCCGCCGTGATGCCCATGCGCAGCACCGTGGCGGCGGCACAGACCACCAGCCAGCGCTCCATGGACAAGCGGCCGATCAGGCGCCCCTGGCCGTAGAACCAGGCGATCTCCACGACCACCGACACGGCCCACAGCGCGCCTATCGTCGCCTTGCTGTAGCCGAGCGCGTCCAGGTACAGCGACAGGAAGCCGTACACGGCGAAGTGCGCCATGACGTGGAAGAACAGCGAAGCGAAGAACCAGCGCACCACCGGCTGGCGCAGCACGGGCGCGACCGGTTCGCGCGCGCGATGGCCGGGGTGCGCGGCCTCCTTCACGTTCGGCAGCCACCAGGTGCAGGCCAGCACGCCCGCCAGCGTGGCCGCCGTCCACGCGGGGAAGCTGCCCATGCCGAAGCGCTCGAAGCAGGCGCCGGCCGCGAACACCGTCACCATGAAGCCGGCGGAACCCCAGAGGCGCACGCGCCCGTAGCGCCCCCAGTCACCGGCCACCAGCTGCGCCATGGCCGCTTCGGTCAGCGACATCATGGAGCTGGTGTGCGTGAACAGCAGCAGCAGGACCAGCGCGATCCACCACGCTTCGCCGGGCAGCCACAGGCCCGCCGAAGCGCAGAGCGCCACCAGGGCGCTGAAGCGCAGCAGCTTCACGCGCTCGCCCGTGTGGTCGCTCAGCGCGCCCCAGGCGTAGGGCGCGAACACGCGCGTGAAGGACTGCACCGAGGCCAGCAGGCTGATCACGGTGATGGGCAGCCCCAGGGACTTGAGCCACAGCGGCAGGTAGGGATTGAAGAAGCCGATGTGGGCGAAGTAGGTCGCCGAGAGCGCGGCGAACGGCACGAGCTGGCGGATGCCTGCCGCGGCGCCCGGCCCGGACATTCAGCGGGCGGAGGCGGCGATGGGCGACAAGGGCATGGCCACGTCGCCGCACTGGGCGCGGTGGCGCAGCGCCAGGTCCATCACGACCAGGGCCAGCATGGCCTCGGCGATCGGCGTCGCGCGGATGCCGACGCAAGGGTCGTGGCGGCCCTTGGTGATCACCTGCGTGGCCTGCCCGTCCACGTCGATGCTGTCGCGCGGCGTGATGATGGAACTGGTCGGCTTGATGGCGATGGACACTTCCAGGTCCTGGCCGGTGCTGATGCCGCCCAGCACGCCGCCGGCGTTGTTGGTGGCGAAGCCGTCCGGCGTCAGCGAGTCGCCGTGCTCGGAGCCGCGCTGCACGACGCTGCCGAAGCCCGCGCCGACCTCGACGGCCTTGACGGCGTTGATGCCCATCATGGCGTAGGCGATCTCGGCGTCGAGCCGGTCGAACAAGGGCTGGCCCAGGCCCACCGGCATGCCGCTGGCGGTGACGCGGATGCGCGCGCCGCAGGAGTCGCCGGCCTTGCGCAGCCGGTCCATGTAGGCCTCCAGCTCCGACAAGTCGGCGACCGGCGCGAAGAAGGGATTGTTCGGCACGTGCTCCCAGCTCTCGAAGGGGATCACGATCTCGCCGATCTGCTGCATGCAGCCGCGGAAGGTGGTGCCGTGCTTTTCCTGCAACCACTTCCTGGCGACGGCGCCGGCCGCGACCATGGGGGCCGTCAGGCGCGCCGAGGACCGGCCGCCGCCGCGCGGGTCCCGCAGGCCGTACTTCTGCAGGTAGGTGTAGTCGGCATGCCCGGGACGGAACTTGCGGGCGATCTCGGAGTAGTCCTTGCTGCGCTGGTCCGTGTTGCGGATCAGCAGGCAGATGGGCGTGCCGGTGGTGCGGCCTTCGTAGACGCCGGAGAGGATCTCCACCTTGTCCTCTTCCTGGCGCTGCGTGACGTGCCGGCTGGTGCCGGGACGGCGGCGGTCCAGGTCGGTCTGGATGTCCGCCTCGGACAATTCCATGCCGGGCGGGCACCCGTCGATGACGCAACCGATGGCAGGCCCGTGCGACTCGCCGAAGTTGGTGACCGCGAACAGGGTGCCGAAGGTGTTGCCGCTCATGGGCAAGATTATCGGCTGTTTCTCCCTCTCCCCTCTGGGCGGAGGGCAGGGACGAGGGGCACGCGCGGCCTAGAGCGACGCCGTCGGCTGCGAATCCTCGGAGGAGGGCCAGTCGCGGATGTACGCCTTGAGCATGCGGTTCTCGAAGTTCTGGCTGTCCACCACGGCCTTGGCGACGTCGTACAGGCTGATGACGCCCATGAGCATGCGCTTGTCCATCACCGGCATGTAGCGGGCATGGCGCTCCAGCATCATGCGGCGCACTTCGTCGAGCTCGGTTTCCATGGTGCAGGTCAGGGGGTGGTCGTCCATCGCCGTGCGCACGATGGTCTCGCCCACCGTGTGCTGGTTGGCGACGATGCACGAGATCACCTCGCGGAAGGTGAGCATGCCCGTCAGGTCGCCGTGGTCCATCACGACCAGGGAGCCGATGTCCTTCTCCGCCATGATGTCGATGGCGCGCGCCAGGGGCTCCTCGGGCGACACCGTGTACAAGGTGTTGCCCTTCACGCGCAGGATGTCGCTGACCTTCATGCCTGTCTCCTTCGTCCGGCCGGACTTTCCCCCGGACGGGTTCAGGGGAATATAGCCCACAATCCCGGCCTGCACCACAGGAGGGATGCACCCCATGCCCGGTTACTCCGACCCCGGATTCGACACCCTGGCCCTGCACGCGGGGGCCGCGCCGGACCCCGCGACCGGCGCCCGCGCGGTGCCGATCCACCTGAGCACCTCCTTCGTCTTCGAGTCCAGCGACCACGCCGCCGCCCTGTTCAACCTGGAGCGCTCCGGCCACGTCTACTCCCGCATCAGCAACCCGACCAATGCCGTGCTGGAGCAGCGCGTGGCCGCGCTGGAAGGCGGCATCGGCGCCATCGCCACCGCGAGCGGACAGGCCGCGCTGCACCTGTCCATCGCCACGCTCATGGGCGCCGGCTCGCACATCGTGGCCAGCACGGCGCTGTACGGCGGCTCGCAGAACCTGCTGCACTACACGATGCGCCGCTTCGGGATCGAGACCACCTTCGTCAAGCCCGGCGACATCGACGGCTGGCGCGCGGCGGTCCGGCCGAACACCAAGCTGCTGTTCGGCGAGACGGTGGGCAACCCCGGCCTCGACGTGCTCGACATCCCGACCGTGTCCGCGGTGGCGCACGACGCCGGCCTGCCCTTGCTGGTGGATTCCACTTTCACGACCCCTTACCTGATGAAGCCGCTGGACCTCGGCGCCGACCTGGTCTACCACTCGGCGACCAAGTTCCTGTCCGGCCATGGCACCGTGATCGGTGGCGTCGTGGTGGACGGCGGCAGCTTCGACTGGGAACGCTCGGGCCGCTTCGCCGAACTCACCGCCCCCTACGACGGCTTCCACAACATGGTGTTCTCCGAGGAGTCCACCGTCGGCGCCTTCCTGCTGCGCGCGCGCCGCGAGGGGCTGCGCGACTTCGGCGCCAGCATGAGCCCGCACACCGCCTGGCTCATCCTGCAAGGCATCGAAACCTTGCCGCTGCGCATGGACCGCCACATGGCCAACACGCGCAAGGTGGTGGAGTTCCTGGCCTCGCACGCCTTCGTCGGCCGCGTGGGCCACCCGATGCTGGAGTCGCACCCGAGCCACGCGCTCGCCCAGAAACTGCTGCCCAAGGGCGCGGGTTCCGTGTTCAGCTTCGACATGAAGGGCAGCCGCGAACAAGGCAAGCGCTTCATCGAGGCCCTGCAGCTCTTCAGCCACCTGGCCAACGTCGGTGACTGCCGCTCGCTGGTGATCCACCCCGCGAGCACCACGCACTTCCGCATGACGGACGAGGCGCTGCGCAGCGCCGGCATCGGTCCGGGAACGATCCGGCTGTCGATCGGGCTGGAAGACCCGGCGGACCTCATCGACGACCTGAAGCGCGCCCTGCGTGCGGCGGAGAAGGCCTGACATGGAACTCACCGTCAACGGCGCCCGCACCTTCTGCTACACGGGCGGCAAGGCCTTCGATGCGGCCAAGCCCACCGTGGTCTTCGTGCACGGCGTGCTGAACGACCACAGCGTCTGGATCCTGCAGACGCGCTGGTTCGCCCACCACGGGTGGAACGTGCTGGCGCCGGACCTGCCCGGCCACTGCAAGAGCGCGGGGGAGCCGCCACGCAGCGTGGAGGAAGCCGCGGACTTCGTGCTCGCGCTGCTCGATGCGGCCAAGGTGGAGAAGGCGGCGCTGGTGGGCCACAGCTTCGGTGCCTTGACGGTGCTGGACGCCGCTGCGCGCGCGCCCCAGCGCGTGACGCGGCTGGCACTGGTCGGTGTCGCCTGCCCGATGAAGGTGTCGCCCGCGCTGCTGGAGAACTCGCAGCAGCAGCCGCTGAAGGCCATCCACATGGTCAACGTGTTCTCCCATTCGCTGCTGGCGCCCCCGCCGTCGGCGCTCGGCCCGGGCACCTGGCTGTATGGCGGATCGCGCGCGCTGATGAAGCGCGTGCTGGCCAGCAACCCGCAGGTGAACGTGTTCCACCGCGGCTTCGTGGCCTGCGACACCTATGCCGGGGGCGAGGCGGCGATCGCGAAAGTGCAATGCCCTGTGCTCTTCCTGCTGGGGCGCAACGATGCGATGACGCCGCCCAGGGCGGCGGCCGCGCTGCAGCACAAGGCGCGCGACGCGAAGACGGTGCTCGTCGACGGCGGCCACCAGATGATGACCGAGGCACCGGACGCGGTGCTGTTCGCGCTGCGGGACTTCCTGCAGGACTAGGCCGTGCAGGTCACGCCGCCCATGTCCGCGCAGCGCGCGCGCGAGATCGCGGCGTCCTTCGACCTGCGGGCGCTGCCGGCGGACTTCTACGCGAATCCCTATCCCGTCTACGACGTGCTGCGCACCGACGAGCCGGTGCGCCGGATGCCGGACGGCTCGTGGTTCCTCACGCGGCACGCGGACCTGATGGCGGTGTACCGGGACGCGCACTGCTTCAGCTCGGACAAGAAGGTGGAGTTCACTCCCAAGTACGGTGAAGGCGCGCCGCTGCTGCAGCACCACACGACCAGCCTCGTGTTCAACGACCCGCCGCTGCACACGCGCGTGCGCAAGCTGATCATGGGCGCGCTGACCCGGCGTGCGATCGCCGACATGGAGCCGGGGCTGGTGCGATTGGTGGACCAGCTGCTGGACGCCATCGCGGCCAAGGGCGGCGGGGACCTGGTCGAGGACTTCGCTGCGGCCATCCCGGTGGAGATCATCGGCAACCTGCTCGGCGTGCCGCATGCGCAGCGCGGTCCCTTGCGCGGCTGGTCGCTCGCCATCCTGGGCGCGCTGGAGCCCCGGCTCACGCCGCAGCAGGAAGAACTGGGCAACCGCAGCGTGCGCGAATTCGTGGACTACCTGCGCGTGCTGGTGGCGGAGCGCCGCCGCCGTCCGGGCGACCCGGAGCACGACGTGCTCACGCGCCTGGTCCAGGGCGAAGCCGCCGGCGAACAGCTGTCGGAGTCCGAGCTGCTGCACAACTGCATCTTCATCCTCAATGCGGGGCACGAGACGACCACCAACCTGATCGGCAATGCCCTCTGCGCGCTCCAGGAGTGGCCGCAGGAGAAGGCCAAGCTCGTGGCCGTCACCGGTGACGAGCAGGCCATGACCCTGGCCGTCGACGAGTTCCTGCGCTTCGAATCTTCCAACCAGCTGGGGAACCGGCGGGCGCTGTGCCCGTGCGAGGTGGGCGGCGTGGCACTGCCCCAAGGCGCATTGGTGACGCTGTGCATAGGCGCGGCGAACCGGGATCCGGCGCAGTTCGATCGGCCGGACGTGCTGGACCTGCGCCGGGACGACAACCGCCACCTGGCGTTCGGGTTCGGGATCCACCAGTGCGCGGGCCTGAGCCTCGCGCGGCTGGAAGGGCGGGTCGCGACCGGGCGGTTCCTGGCGCGATTTCCGCGCTACCGGCTGACGGAGGCACCGACGCGGGGCGGACGCGCTCGGTTTCGGGGGTTCCTGCGGGCGCCGTTCGCGCTGGGGTAGTTCGGCCGGCCCCTCAAATCACATCCGCCAGATACAACGCCGACAGCCGCCCCGACTGCCACAACTTCGCCGTCGCCTCGCTCGCCGGCAGCAGCAGGTGCCGCATCAGCGGCTCCAGCGACGTCGATTTGGCGTCGGCCAGCAGCACGTAGCGCGTGCCTACGTTGTCGTCCAGCTCGTTCAGCCGCCCGACCCAGTCCAGCTGAACGAGCGTGTGCAGCACCGGCTCCAGCTGCAGCACGTCGACTCCCATCGCCGCTCCCAGCTCCATGGCCGTCATCCCGCGCCGTGCGCTCGCCTTGGCGTTTTGCAGGTGCTGCAGCATCTCCAGCGCAAGCTGGAACTGCCAGCCGTGCGTGCCCGGGCGCCGGCGCGGGCCCGCCAGCAGGCTGGGGAGGTAGGCGGCGATCACCGCACCCATGAGCACGATCAGCCAGGCGATGTAGATCCACACCAGCAGGATGGGCACGGTCGCGAACGCGCCGTACACCATCGAATAGGTCGGCACCGATCCGATGTACCAGGCGAGGACGCGCTTGGCCAACTCGATGCCCACGGCCGCGAACACGCCACCGGCCAACGCGTGGGCCCGCTTGACCGGCGTGTTGGGGACGTAGCGGTACAAGGCCGTGTACGCCGCGGCCAGCACGGCGAACTCCACCACCGTCAGCAGGAAGGCCAGCAGGTTCGGCAGGCCCGAGACCATGCCCCGGCTGGCGGAGGCCAGGTACGAGGTCGTGCCCAGGCTGGCGGCCAGCAGCACCGGCCCGAGCGTGATCACCGCCCAGTAGATCAGCACGCGCTGGCCCAACGGCCGTGGGCGGCGCACGCGCCAGATGTTGTTCAGCGTGCGGTCGATGGTCAGCACCAGGGCGATCGCGCTGACCAGCAGCGCGGCAAACCCCAGGCCGCCCAGGCGGCTCGCCTTCCCGGCGAACTGCGTCAGGTAGCCCAGCACCTGCCGCGAGATCGCCTCCGGCACCAGGCTCTGCACCAGCCAGGCCTGCAGGTTCGACTGCATCTTGCCGAACATGGGAAAGGCGGTGAAAACCGCCAGCGCCACGGTGAAGAAAGGGACCAGCGCGATGGTGGTCGTGAAGGTCAGGCTGCTGGCCGAAAGCCCCAGGCGGTCCTCGCGGACGCGCTCGCGCAGGGTCTGCAGCGTGGGCAGCCAGGGGAAGCGCGCAAGGTCGGCAAGCAACTGTCGTACGTCCATCGCTCGGTATCATGCCATCTGCATGCACAGCCCCGAAGTCGCCGTTCCCCCCGCCGTCGAAGCCACCCGGTGGACCGCCGTCGCCAGCGTGCTGGGGCTGATCGTCCTGGGGCTCGCCTGGGAGCTCTGGCTGCCCGCCCGTCCCAGCCTGTGGGTGGTGAAGGTGCTGCCCTTGTGCCTGCCGGTCGCCGGACTGCTGAAGCGCCGCATGTACACCTACCGCTGGGTGAGCCTGCTGGTGTGGCCGTACTTCATGGAAGGCGTGGTTCGGGCCAACGAAGGCTGGCCCGCCGCGCTGGAGATCGCCCTGTCCCTGATCCTTTTCGCCGCATGCGGATTGCACGTGCGCATGCGACTGCGGAGTGCCAGATGAACCAAGAGCTGTTGAACCGCCTGCGGGCCGCCGTCGGCGCCGCCAACGTCCTCACCGAGGGCGACCTGGGCGCCTGGGAGCAGGACTGGCGTAAGCGCGTCCGCGGCAAGGCCCTGGCCGTGGTGCGCCCCGGCTCCGCCGGGGAAGTCGCCGAGGTGGTGCGCGCGTGCGCGCAGGCGGGCACGCCGATCGTGCCCCAGGGAGGCAACACCGGCCTCGTGGTGGGCGGCGTGCCCGACGCATCCGGGCGCGAGGTGGTGCTGAGCCTCACGCGCATGAACAAGGTCCGCGCCATCGACCCCGCCAACCTGACCATGACGGTGGACGCCGGCTGCGTGCTGCAGAACCTGCAGCAGGCGGCGGAGGACGCCGGCCTGCTGTTTCCCCTGAGCCTGGCGGCCGAAGGCAGCTGCACCATCGGCGGCAACCTCGCCACCAACGCCGGCGGCACCCAGGTCCTTCGCTACGGCAACACGCGCGATCTGTGCCTGGGCCTGGAAGTGGTGACGGCCCAGGGTGAGGTGTGGAGCGGCCTGTCGGGCCTGCGCAAGGACAACACCGGCTACGACCTGCGCGACCTGTTCATCGGCAGCGAAGGCACGCTGGGGGTGATCACCGGCGCCACCCTGAAGCTGTACCCGCTGCCGGTAGCGACGCTCACCGCCTGGGCGGCCGTGCCGTCCATGGAGGCCGCGGTCACCCTCCTGGGCCTCGCGCAAAAGCACCTGGGTGCGGGCCTCACCGGCTTCGAGGTGATGGGCCAGTTCGCGCTGGGCCTGGTGGACAAGCACTATCCGCAGCTGCGCGTGCCCCTGTTCAAGGACTTTCCGTATTGCGTGCTGCTGGAGAACTCCGACCAGGAGTCGGAGGCCCATGCGCGCGTCGCCTTCGAGCGGCTGCTGGAGTCGGCGCTGGAAGACGGCTGCGTGACGGACGCGGTGGTCGCCGAGAACATCGCCCAGGCACACGGCCTGTGGCACATCCGCGAGTCGATCCCGCTCGCGCAGGCCGACGAGGGGCTGAACATCAAGCACGACATCTCCCTGCCCGTGTCGCGCATCCCTGCCTTCTGCGCCGAGACCGACGCGCTGCTGCAAAAGGAGATCGCCGGCGTGCGCCTGGTGAACTTCGGCCACCTGGGCGACGGCAACCTGCACTACAACGTGCAGGCGCCGGTGGGCGGGGACCTGCAGGCCTTCCTGCGCGACCACGAGGAGCAGGTGAACACGCTGGTGTACGACCAGGTCAAGCGCTTCGACGGCTCCATCTCGGCGGAGCACGGGGTCGGCGGCCTGAAGGTCGGCAAGCTGCCGGAGTACAAGTCACCGGTGGCGATCCGGATGATGCAGGCCCTGAAAAAAGCCCTGGATCCGCAGAACCTGCTCAATCCCGGGCGGGTCGTTCCGGCCGTCGATTGAGATAATCCCGCCATGACCGCCGCCCGCCCCGTCCGCTCGCAGTACGAGGACTTCATGCGCCATGTGTACACGCATGGCACGCCCAAGACCGACCGCACCGGCACCGGGACGCGCAGCGTCTTCGGCTACCAGATGCGCTTCGACCTGAACGAAGGCTTCCCGCTGGTGACCACCAAGAAGGTGCACCTGCGTTCCATCATCCAGGAACTGCTGTGGTTCCTGCAGGGCTCCAGCGACAACAAGTGGCTGAACGAACGCGGCGTGACCATCTGGGACGAATGGGCGCGCGAGGACGGCGACCTCGGCCCCGTGTACGGCGTGCAGTGGCGCAGCTGGCCGACGCCCGACGGCGGCCACATCGACCAGATCGCCGAGGCGGTGAAGACGATCAGGACGAACCCGGACTCGCGGCGGATCATCGTGAGCGCCTGGAACGTCGCCGACATCCCCAAGATGGCACTGGCGCCTTGCCACGCGTTCTTCCAGTTCTATGTCGCGGATGGCAAGCTCTCGTGCCAGCTGTACCAGCGCAGCGCCGACATCTTCCTGGGGGTGCCCTTCAACATCGCCAGCTACGCCCTGCTCACGCACATGATGGCGCAGCAATGCGACCTGGGGGTGGGTGACTTCATCTGGACCGGCGGCGACTGCCACATCTACAGCAACCACCACGAACAGGTGGAGCTGCAGCTCTCGCGCACGCCCTTCCCCTACCCCACGCTGAACATCCGGCGCAAGCCGGCTTCGATCTTCGACTACCAGTACGAGGACTTCGAAGTGCTCGACTACCAGAGCCACGGCGCGATCAAGGCGCCAGTGGCCGTGTGAGCGCATGAAGCTGGGGCTCATCTACGCGTGCGCCCGCAACGGCGTCATCGGCCGGGACGGCACCCTGCCCTGGCACCTGCCGGAAGACCTGGCGCATTTCAAGCGCACCACGCTGGGTGCCCCCGTGATCATGGGGCGCAAGACCTGGGAGTCCCTGCCGCCCCGCTTCCGGCCGCTGCCCGGGCGCAGGAACGTGGTGATCACGCGCGACGCGGCCTGGCAGGCGCCGGGCGCCGACCGCGCCGGCACGCTGGACGAAGCCATCGCGGCATGCGCGGGCGCCGACGTGGCCTGGGTCACCGGCGGCGCCGAGATCTTCCGCCTGGCGATCCCGCGCGCCGACCTTGCGGTCGTCACCGAGATCGACGCCGACTTCGAGGGCGACGTGCATGCGCCGGAGCTCGGCCCCGGCTGGCGCGAGACGGCGCGCGAGCGCCACATGTCGCAAGGCGGCGTCGGCTACAGCTTCGTGACCTACGAGCGCTGACGGGCCCCGCGTTGCGCGCAGGCGTCGCCCGGCGGACGATAAGCCAAACGACCTCTTTCCGCTGACTAGAATCGGCGCAAATCCTCAGAGGAGAACACGGATGTCGGGTGCAGGTTTCCACGTGCACGGCCCCCACGACCACGAGCTCGAACACGCTGCGCAGCATGGGGCCGAGGGCCACCACGGCGTCGGCGGCGGCAGCATGACCAACCAGATCGCCCTGTTCACGGCGGTCATCGCCACGGTCGGCGCCATCTTCTCGTACATGGGCGGGGCCACGCAGGCCAATGCCGGCCTGTACAAGAACAACGCGGCGATCCGCAAGACGGAGGCGTCCAACCAGTGGAACTACTACCAGTCCAAGAGCAGCAAGCAGAACCTGGCGGAGCTGGCGCTGGTGCTGGTGGGCGAGGAGAAGAAGCCGGCCTACCAGAAGGAGATCGAGCGCTACAAGCTGGAGAAGGCGGAGATCAAGCTCGCCGCCGACAAGCTGGAAGCCGAGGCGACCGACTGGGACCGCAAGAGCGACGAGCAGATGCACCTGCACCACCGCTGGGCGCAGGCCACCACCACGCTGCAGGTGGCGATCGCGCTGGCCGCCATGGCGCTGCTGACGAAGAAGAAGTGGATGGAGTGGGGCATGTTCGGCGTCGGCGTCGTCGGCGCGGCGGTCGGCGTGCTGGCCATGCTGCACATCTGAGATGCGCATCACCACCTGGAACGTGAACTCGCTGGCGGCGCGGCTTCAGCACGTGCTGGACTGGACGAGGGCCAATCCGGTCGACGTGCTGTGCCTGCAGGAACTCAAGCTCACCGACGACAAGTTCCCGCTGGACGCGCTGCGCGATGCCGGCTACCAGCACTGCGCCGTGTTCGGGCAGAAGACGTACAACGGCGTGGCGGTGCTGAGCCGGCACCCGGTGCGCGACGTCGAGAAGAACATCAAGGGCTTTGCCGACGAACATGCGCGGCTGCTGTCGGCCACGGTGGATGCGCCGCAAGGGCCCCTCCGCGTGGTCAACGGCTACTTCGTGAACGGGCAGGCGCCGGGCACGGACAAGTTCGCCTACAAGATGAACTGGCTCGGCGGCCTGCGCGAACACGTGCGGTCCGAGCTGGCGGCCCATGAAAAGGTGGTGCTGCTCGGCGACTTCAACATCGCGCCGGAGGACCGGGACTCGTTCGACCCCGAAGGGCTGCGCGAAACCATCCACCACACGAGCGAGGAGCGCGCGCACTTCCGCAGCCTCGTCGGCCTCGGTCTCGCCGACAGCTTCCGCCTGTTCGAGCAGCCCGAGAAGAGCTTCAGCTGGTGGGACTACCGCATGCTCGGCTACCAGAAGAACCGCGGCCTGCGCATCGACCACATCCTGGTCAGCGACGGCGTGAAGGCCCTCGTGAAGGCCTGCGCGATCGACCGCACCCCGCGCAAGTGGGAGAAGCCCAGCGACCATGCGCCGGTGACGGTGGAACTGCACTGAGTGCAGTGCGGTGGGGTTCGGCGACGCTCCCCACCACCCTACGACGCGGCCCCGGGTAGGGTGGCGGCCGCTGGCCGCCGGAACGTGAGCCGCCAGGCGGACCGGCCGCCGCTCCTTACTCCAGCCCCAGCTCCTGGATCTTGCGCGTGATCGTGTTGCGCCCGATGCCCAGCTTCTGCGCCGCCTCGATGCGCCGCCCCCGCGTGTTCTGCAGCGCCGTCAGGATCAGCCTGGACTCGAAGCGGCGCGTGAGAATGTCCCAGACGTCGTGGTGGCCGCTCAGGAGCAGTTGCAGTGCCTCGGCTTCCAGCGCCGCCTCCCAGCCGGCGCCATTGGCGGGCAGCGCAACGGCAGCCGCGGCCACGGGCGCTTCCGTTGCGACCGGCGCGGCGGTCGCTGCGGGAAGCGGTGCGGGCGCAGCCGCCGCCTCCGTCGCACTGCCGCCCACTTCCGGCGGCAGGTCCTTGGCCTCCACCAGCTGCGCCGGCGCCATCACCGTCAGCCAGTGGCAGATGTTTTCCAGTTGCCGCACGTTGCCGGGAAAGGCGAACGTCATCAGCCGTTCCAGCGCGGCGTCGGAGATGCGCTTGGGCTCCACGCCCAGCTGCTTGGCGCTTTGCTGCAGGAAGTGCCGCGCCAGCATGGGCACGTCCTCGCGCCGCTCGCGCAGCGCGGGCAGGCGCAGGCGGATCACGTTGAGGCGGTGGAAGAGGTCCTCGCGGAAGTTGCCTTCCTTGACGCGCACTTCCAGGTCCTGGTGGGTCGCGGCGATCACGCGCACGTTCGACTTGATCGCGTTGTGGCCGCCCACGCGGTAGAAGTGGCCGTCCGACAGCACGCGCAGCAGGCGCGTCTGCAGGTCGAACGGCATGTCGCCGATCTCGTCGAGGAACAGCGTGCCGCCGTCGGCCTGTTCGAAGCGGCCCCGGCGCATGGTCTGCGCACCGGTGAAGGCGCCGCGCTCATGGCCGAAGAGTTCCGATTCGAGCAGGTCCTTGGGGATAGCCGCCGTGTTGATGGCCACGAAGGGGCCGTTGGCGCGCGGCGAGTGCTTGTGCAGCGCGCGCGCCACCAGTTCCTTGCCCGAGCCGGACTCGCCCGTGATCATCACGGTCACATTCGACTGCGACAGCCGACCGATCGCGCGGAACACGTCCTGCATCGCCGGCGCCTGGCCCAGCATCTCGGGAGCGGCCGCCATGCTCTGTTCGGCCACTTCCTCGCGCTGGCTTTCCTCCACCGCACGCCGGATCAGCTCCACCGCCTTGGGCAGGTCGAAGGGCTTGGGCAGGTACTCGAAGGCCCCGCCCTGGAAGGCGGACACGGCGCTGTCCAGGTCCGAGAAGGCCGTCATGATGATGACGGGCAAGCCGGGGTGCTTCTCCTTCACTTTCGTGAGCAGGTCCAGGCCCGAGCCCCCAGGCATGCGGATGTCGCTCACCAGGATCTGCGGGCCGTCCTCGTCGCCGGCGCCGTCGAGGGCGCTCATCACCTCGCGGGCGTTGGTGAAGCTGCGCGTCGGGAGGTCCTCGCGCATCAATGCCTTCTCCAGCACGAAGCGGATGGATTGGTCATCGTCAACGATCCAGATCGGCTTCATGTGCTTCGTTTACCTCAGTGCAGTGTTCTCGTTCCTAGGGCAAGGGGATCAGGATCTTGAAATCCGTCCGCCCTGGCTGGCTGTCGCACTCGATCAGGCCATGGTGCTGCTGCACGAAGGTCTGCGCCAGCGTGAGCCCCAGGCCGGAGCCGCCCTCCCTTCCCGAGACCAGCGGAAAGAAGATGCGGTCCTTGATCGAGTCCGGCACGCCGGGCCCGTTGTCGATGACATGCAATTCCAGTGCCAGTCGATAGCGCTGCTTGCCGAAGGTTACCTGCCGGCCGATGCGCGTGCGGAAGGTGAGTTGCGCGTCGCCGGCCGCCATGCGGTCCTGCAGCGCCTGCGCCGCGTTGTGGGCGATGTTCAGCACGGCCTGGATCAGCTGCTCGCGGTCGCCGCGGAACTCGGGAATGGACGTGTCGTAGTCGCGCACCACCTTCAGCCCGCGCGGGAACTCCGCCAGGATCAGCGAACGCACGCGCTCGCACACCTCGTGGATGTTGACGTCGCCCACGACGTGCGGGCGACGGTGCGGCGCGAGCAGGCGATCCACCAGGGTCTGCAGGCGGTCCGCCTCGTGGATCACGACCTGGGTGTATTCCTTGAGGGAAGCGTCGATTTCCATTTCCAGCAGCTGCGCCGCGCCGCGGATGCCGCCCAGGGGGTTCTTGATCTCGTGCGCCAGGTTGCGGATCAGCTCCTTGTTCGCCTGCGCCTGGTCGATGAGGCGCTCTTCGCGGTCCTGGCGCGTCTGGGCCTCAAGCGGCAGCAGTTCGATGACGAACTCCTCGGGCGTGTCCGTCTGGGCCAGCACCACGTGCACCGGCATCGCCTCGGCCTGCTGGCGCACCAGCCGGGCGTCGTAGCGCAGCGCGGCGTACTCGTTGCCGCTCGCGCCATCGAGCGCGGCGCGCAGCACGTGCGGCTCGGCGAAGAATTTGAGGAAGCTGGCGCCTTCGATGGTGCGGCGCGAGGAGCCGGTGGCGTCCTCGAGGGCCGCGTTGGCGAAGATCACGGTGCCGTCGCCGCGCACCACCGCCACGAGCGTGGCCAGGAGGTCGAAGGACTGGAAACGGAAGTTGGGCGGGAGGGGCTTTTTCAAGCCCTCATTTTGCGGCCGCGTTCGCCGTGTTGGCTGACGGGACAGGCGCGCCGGCGCTGCGGGCGAGTTCCCGCTTGAGGCCGGCGATGTCCTGGTCGGTGCGCTCCAGCGACGCCTTGAGTTCCGCGACGCGATCCAGGTACTTCTGGTGGTTCTTGTGCTCGGGGCCCATCTTCTCGGGCTCGCCGTTGTTGTATTCCCTGGCGATCTCGGCTCGCCTGGCCTCGGCCTTCTTGAGTTCCGCCTCCAGGATGCCGCGTGCCTCGGCGTCGCGGGCCTTCTGCTCGCCGTCACCCACGCGCTGCCCGGCCTGCGGCGCGGTCACCACGTTCACCGGCTTGTTGCCCGTGGCGTTGGGGGAGTTCACGCGCGTGCCTTGCACCACCGTCACGTTGCCGCCTTCGACCGCCTTGCAGCCCTTGGCCTGGGCTTCTGCCTTGTCGTTGGTGTAGGTGTTGCCGCAGCGAAAGATGGTGGTCTGGGCGGAAGCCGAGACGGCGGCGAGGAGTGCGAAGGGAATCAGGGCGTGGCGGATCTTCATGGCGCTTTCTCCTGGGCGCCAAAAGCGCACGGGACGGCCTTTCAGTATGACCCAATCTCTTCAGATTGCCAATTAAGCTCTTGATTCAAAAAGGAAAAGGGCGACATTTGTCGCCCTTTCGCCTGCTCCGGAAGCTTTACAGCGAGTAGTACATGTCGAACTCGATCGGGTGCGTCGTCATGCGGAAGCGCTGCACTTCCTGCATCTTCAGCTCGATGTAGGCATCGATCATGGTGTCGGTGAACACGCCGCCCTTGGTCAGGAAGGCACGGTCGTTGTCCAGATACTCCAGGGCCTGGTCCAGGCTGTGGCAGACGGTCGGGATCTTCGCGTCCTCTTCCGGCGGCAGGTGGTACAGGTCCTTGGTGGCCGCCTCGCCCGGGTGGATCTTGTTCTCGATGCCGTCCAGGCCGGCCATCAGCATGGCGGCGAAGCCCAGGTAGGGGTTCATCGTGGGATCCGGGAAGCGCACCTCGATGCGGCGGCCCTTGGGGTTCGCCACGTAGGGGATGCGGATCGAGGCGGAGCGGTTGCGGGCGGAGTACGCCAGCTTCACCGGAGCTTCGAAGCCGGGCACGAGGCGCTTGTAGCTGTTGGTCCCGGGATTGGTGATGGCGTTCAGCGCACGGGCGTGCTTGATGATGCCGCCGATGTAGTACAGCGCCAGTTCGCTCAGGCCGGCATAGCCTTCGCCGGCGAACAGGTTCTTGCCGTCCTTCCACACGGACTGGTGCACGTGCATGCCGGAGCCGTTGTCACCGACGATGGGCTTGGGCATGAAGGTCGCGGTCTTGCCGTAGGCGTTGGCGACGTTGTGGATCACGTACTTCTGCAGTTGCGACCAGTCGGCGCGCTGCACCAGGGTGCTGAAGCGGGTGCCGATCTCGTTCTGGCCGGCGCCCGCCACTTCGTGGTGGAACACTTCGACCGGGATGCCGACGGATTCGAGGATCAGCGCCATCTCGGCGCGCATGTCCTGCGTGCTGTCGACCGGGGGCACCGGGAAGTAGCCGCCCTTGGTGGTGGGACGGTGGCCCTTGTTGCCGCCTTCGAGCTTCTTGCCGGTGTTCCAGGGGGCTTCGTACTCGTCGATCTCGACGAAGGAGCCGCTCGGGCCGGACGCCCAGCGCACGTCGTCGAAGATGAAGAATTCGGGTTCGGGGCCGAAGAAGGCGGTGTCGCCCAGGCCGGAGGCCTTCAGGTAGGCCTCGGCGCGCTTGGCGATCGAGCGCGGGTCGCGGTCATAGGCCTTGCCGTCACCGGGTTCGAGCACGTCGCAGCTGAGGATCAGCGTGGTCTCTTCGAAGAACGGGTCGATGTTGGCGGTGCCCGGGTCCGGCATCAGCAGCATGTCGGAGGCTTCGATCCCCTTCCAGCCGGCGATGGACGAGCCGTCGAAGGCGTGGCCGGCGCTGAACTTGTCCTCGTCGAAGTGGGACACGGGCACGGTCACGTGTTGCTCTTTGCCGCGGGTGTCGGTGAAGCGGAAGTCGACGAACTTGACTTCGTTGTCCTTCACCATCTTCATGACATCTGCGACGCTCTTGGCTGCTGCCATCAGGTTTCTCCTGGGGGATGGTTGGTTGTTGATGAATAGGCGGCTGGCGGGGATGCAGGTTCTGTGCCAAAGCTGGTGCATGAGGCACCGCGAGCAGCGGGGCGATTCTCCCCGAAACCGCGGCGTTTTCCCCAGGTCAAGCTCGCGTATTCGCTCTTCAGTGCACCTCAACGGTGCAAAACGCGGCGCCGCACTGTCGTGGTGCTTCTCAGCTGCGCACCAGTTCGGGGCCCAACTTGACCTGAAGCTTGCCCAGGCCGTCCAGGAGCAGCAGGTACGCGGCGTCCACGTCCGCCGGAGCGCCCTTGACGCCCAGGTCGATGTGGCGGCCATAGGTCGGGTGATCCACGGAAGGCAGGCTGAAGACCTTGACCCGCGGGTGCTCGCGCTCGACCTGCTCCATCAAGGGGGTGAGCGTCGCTTCCATCGAGCCGAACACGATCACGGATTTTTCGACATACGCGCCCTGCTGGAACAGGTGGGCGTAGTGCTGGTCCAGCACGCTTTCCATCATCGGCCAGGCCATCACCGGGAAGCCCGGGACGAAGTGCACCGTGCCGACGGTGAAGCCGGGGATCTTGTTGTAGGGGTTCGGAATGATCGCGGCGCCGGCCGGGAACACGCCCATGTTCAGGCGGTGGATGTTGTCGGGGCGCTCGGGCTCGTAAGGGACGCCTTGCTCCCTGGCAACGTCCTGCATGCGCTCGCGGATCAGGCGCTCGGCCTCCGGATGGAGCTCCAGGCCGCGGCCGAGCGCCTTTGCCGCGCACTGGCGCGTGTGGTCGTCCGGGGTGGCGCCGATGCCGCCGCAGGAAAAGACGATGTCACCGCTGGCGAAAGCGCGCTCCAGCGTCGCGGTGATGCGCTCGGGCTTGTCTCCGACGTACTCCGCCCATCCCAATTGCAGACCGCGCGCGGCAAGCAGTTCGATCAGCTTGGGCAGGTGCTTGTCGGCGCGCTTGCCGGAGAGGATCTCGTCGCCGACGATGATGAGGCCGATGTCAGGGCGGGCTGGGGCTGTCATCCGCCAATGCTAGCGGGGATGGAGCCGCTTTCGCGGCGGGCAGCGCCCGCAACTGCGCCAGCGCGGCCAGGCAGTAATGCGTGAACCACAGCGACGCGAACGCGAACACCAGCGTGTAGATCCAGATCGCCACCGGAATGAGGATGGGGAAGGCGGCGGCGAAGAACCAGCCCGAGGCCCACACGATGCTGGGCGCCGCGCCCAGGTAGCCGGTGGCCACGCCCATGAGCAGCAGCCACATGCGGTGCTGGCGGAAAACGAGGTGGCGCTCTTCGCTGCTGGCGTGGTCCGCGAGCGCGTCGAAGGTCATCACGCGGTAGGTGAGCCAGCCCCAGATCAGGGGCGGCAGGATCAGGATCAGCGGCGGGATGAGCCACAAGGGCACCGAGACCACCAGGGCCAGCATCGCCAGCACCATCGAGCCAAACGACCAGAAGGCGCTGCCGAGGAAGGAGGCCCCGTGCCTGCGCTCCAGGTCCGGGAAGCGGCGACGCGCCACCAGGCGCACCACCGCGGGCGTCATGAGCAGCGCCACCACGAACAGCACGACGACCACCAGCAACGGGGTCACCGCGAAGATGACCAGCAGCGGAGCCAGGGCGTTCTTCAGGCTGGCCAGGCCCATGTCGGACAGCCAGGTGCCGATGCTCTCCATCCACGCGGAAGACTCCAGCCAGCGGAAGACCAGGTCGATGGCGCTGTCCCAGAAGAAATAGGACAGCCCGCCGGCGATCAGCACCAGCGCAACCAGGGGCAGCAGCGACAGGCCGATGACGCGCGGATGCAGGCAGTAGGCGACGGCGCGCCAGAAGGAATCCAGGAACAGGGACATCAGTTGCGAATGGCGGAGGAATGGCCCATGTACGGGCAAGCCCGCGGGGGATCGATCACGTGCTGGAAGGCACCGAACAAGACGCCGCCCCACTCGCGCAAAGGCAGCCGCGCCGCGCGGAATCCTTCCCGGCCGGGAATGAAGCTAGCGCGCGTGATGGGCGCCTTGCGAATGACGCTGGTGTCGGGGACGGGAGCGGCCATCACGTCGAAGCCCGCTGCCGCGAAGCGGCGCCGGGCGCGAGGCATATGGTAGGCGTGGGTCACCAGGACGATGCGCCTCACGCCGAAGGACGACAGCAGGCACCAGGCAAACGCAGCGTTCTCCTGCGTGTCCCTGGATTCGTTCTCGACCCAACGCGGACCGATGCCGTAGCGGCGCAGCAGCGTGTCCTCCATTTCCTCGGACTCCGCCTCGAAGCCCCGCTCGCCGCCACCCTTGCCGACCAGCGCGAGCGGCACGCCCGTCGCAAGATGCAGGCGGGCCGCGTGGTTGACGCGCGTCGGCTGGCCCGTGAGCACCACGATCGCCTGCGCGTTGCGCTTCACGCGTTCGGGATCGACCGGCGAGGACTGGACCTCCAGCGCCCACAACAGCATGGCGGCCCCTGCCTGCGTGGTCGCGACCCAGGCCCAGAAGGCAGCAACGACGGCCAGGAGACCCAGGGCGAGGAAGGTACTGCGCCAGGCCGGACGCATCGGGCCTAGGCCTTGCCGAACAGCCGCATCACCCCCAGCCACTGCTGCGCCCAGAACCCGCGGCCGTAGTTGCGGCCCTTTTCCACCTGGTCGCGGATGCCGGTCGGGTCGTAGCGAAGCTCGAAATTGCAGGTGCGGAACAGCACGTCCCACCAGGGCAGCAGCACGCCGAAGTTGTGGCCGCCCAGCGCGGGGCTGCGGCCGGATGCGGGCAAGCCCGCCTCGTCCGCCCTGCTCTCGTGGCCGAGGCCGATGCTGTGGTGCAGACGGTGAAAGCGCGGGCTGATCCACAGGCGCTCGCCGATGCGTCCGAAGTGCAGGCGGATGTTGGCGTGCTGCAGGCTCTCGGACAGCTGCGTGATCGCCACGATCGCCACGAACTGCCCCGGCCCCACGCCGATCAACTGCCCCAGCACCACCAGGATGCTGTCGCGCAGGAGGTCGTCCAGCAGGTGGTTGCGGTTGTCGCTCCACATGGTCATCTGCCGCTGCGAATGGTGCAGCGAATGCAGGCTCCACCACCAGTTGAAGGCATGCTGGCCGCGGTGGATCCAGTAGTCCACGAAGTCGAACACCACCAGGTACAGCAGGAAGCTGGCGAACGGGTGGTCGGACACGCCGGCGGCCCATTGGTCGATGTGCACCGTCCCGAAGCCCTGCACCCGCAGCCAGCCGAAGATGTCGTCGAACAGCGGCTCGACGCTGAAGAACAGCGCCACGCGGAACAGCCCCAGCCGGTGGATCAGCGTGTAGAGGACGTCCGTGCGGATTTCGCCCGCGTCGACCGTCGGCTCCACGGGCCGCCAGCGCTGCAGCGGGCCGATGATGGCGAGCATCACGACGATCTGCAACAGGCCCACCAGCAACCACCCGGTGCCGACGTAGCCGTCTTCCAGGAAGGCCGCCAGGCCGAACGAATACATGATGGGCTGCACGGCCATCTCGAACAGCCCTTGCTGGGCCTTTTCGAACAAGTCAACGATCCACTGCATGGCTAGTTAACGCGCGCGACCCCATCCCGGTAGGACGGATGATCGCGCAAGGTGGCAAAACAAAAGCCCCGGGCCTTCAGCCCGGCGATCAGCGGCTCCAGGTCCGCCGGCGCCCAAGGGTCCTGGCGCGACCAGATGCCCAGATGAGCCAGGAGGATGTCGCCCGGCCGGATCTCGCGCAAGGCCTTTTGCAGCAGGGCGTTGTTGCTGTGCGTCTCGCTGGGCAACTCGTCGCCCAGGAAGCCGGCCGGCGACCAGCCGACGTGGATGTAGCCGCAGCCCCGGGCGGCAGCCAGCAGCCTGGGCGAGGTCTTGCCTCCGGGCGCGCGGTACAAGGGCAAGGGTTTCTTGCCGGTGAGTTCCTGCAGGCGCTGCGCGGAACGGTCGATTTCCGCGCAATATTCCGCCGCCGACCAGGTGAAGTCCTTGCCGGCGTCCGGACCGGCGGAGGGACGCATGCGGAAGTTCCCACCCGCGAGGTCCGCGCGCCAGTACACGTGGTCGTAGGTATGCGATGCGAACTCGTGGCCTTCGGCCGCCCTCGCCTTCCACCACGGCGCCCAGAAATTGCCCAGGCTGCCGTCGCCTTCCTGCGTCTTCTCGTTGGCGGCGAAGAAGGTGACCTTGACGCCCTGGCGCTTCAGGACCTCGGCGACCAGGTTCGCCACGCCCATGTGGCCGGTGTCGAGGGTGAGGTACACGGGCTTGTCGCAAGCGGGCTGGGCGAGCGCGGCCGAACCCGCGAAGGCGAGCGCCAGCAGGCTTGCCGCCGACCGCATGTCAGCGCCTCTGGGCGTGGTCCAGCGTCCACACGCCGTGCGGCGACTTGCCCACCTTCACCTGCTTGACCACCTCGCCCTTCTCGGTATCGATGATGGTCAGCCGCTTGGCCCAGCGGGACGTGGTCATGAGATAGCGGCCGCCGGCCAGCACCTCCATGCAGTCCGGGCCGCCCGGCGCCGGATAGGTGGCGACCACCTGCAGGGTCTGCAGGTCGATCTTGCTGATGGTATTGGCCACTCGGTTGCTCAGGAACACGTGGCGCTTGTCGCCCGCGCCCCGGAAGGCGTGGGCGCCGGCGCCGGTCTTGATGCGCTGGACCGATTTCGGTTGCGGGCCGCTCACGTCGAAGACTTCGACCCCGTCGCTGCCGGTCAGGCCGACCAGCAGCGTCTTGTCGTCCGGCGTGCCGAAGATATCCGCCGGCATCGGGCCGGTCTTGATCCGCCACTTGATCTCCTGCTTGGCCAGGTCGATCGCCACCAGCTCGTCGCTGTCCTGCATGGTCGAGTACGCGACCTGGCTCTTGCTGTCGATCCACAGGTGGCTGGGCGTCTTGCCCGTGGGCAGGCGTTTGACCAGGGTCAGGTCGGTCCCGTCCCAGCGGTAGATGTCGACGTGATTGAGGCGGTTGCCGTTCGTCAGCAGCCACTTCATGTCCGGCGAGAACTGCAGGTGGTAGGGATCGAGGACCCCCCGCACGATCTTCTGGATCTCGGCCGTCTTCGGATCGATGAAGGTCACCGAGTCCGCCAGCGCGTTGGCCACCAGGATCGATTTCTCGTCCGGCGTCATGTACAGGTGGTGCGGCTCCTTGCCGGTCGGAATTCGCTTGATCTCCCGCCAACTGACGGGATCGATTACGCTCACGTCGGCATCGAGCGAGTTCAGGACGAAGACCGGCGACTGGGCGGCGGCCAGTCCGGAGGCAAGAAGGAGGCCGGCGGCAAGCCAGGCTCGCCACGAAAGAGGTCGTTTCACTGCGGTTGACTCGGGAGGGGGCGCTTAAGCAACGCGCCTGGGGGGCCGGCGGAGGACCGACGAGATGATCTATTGTCCCCGATCCGTCACGGCAGCAAGATGTTCCGGGGCAAGCCAGGCCCACTGGCCGGCGGCCAGCCCGGACGGGAGCTCGAGCCGTCCGATGCGGGAACGGTGCAGAGCGGTGACCCGGTTGCCCACCGCCGCCAGCATCCGCTTGACCTGGTGGTACTTGCCTTCGGTCAGGGTCAGCCGCAGCGCCTGGGGCGCGGTGGCCTCGCAGGCTGCCGCCCGCACCGGCCTCGGGTCGTCGTCCAGGACGACGCCTTCCAGCAGCCTGCCGACCTGGCGGCCATCGACCGGGTCGGCCGTCTGGACTTCGTAGACCTTCGGCACGTGGTGCTTGGGCGAGCTCATCTTGTGGATGAAGGCGCCGTCGTCGCTCAGGAGCAGCAGCCCCGTTGTGTCCTGGTCCAGGCGGCCGATCGCCTGCACGCCCGGCTGGCTGCCCTTCACCGGCCGCTGGCGCAAGGGCCCGGGCAGCAGCGTGTAGATGCTCGGCCAGGCGGACGGCTTCTGCGAACACTCGTAGCCGGCGGGCTTGTGGAGCATCAGGTAGGCCTTGGCCTGGTAGATCCAGGGCTGTCCTTCGACGGTGAAGGCCAGGCCCTCGGGATCGAAGTCCTCGTGCGGGTCGGTAACCAGAGTGCCTTGGACGGTAACCAAACCTTGCTGGACGAGCCCCAGGCAGGTGCGGCGGGCGCCGAAGCCCTGGGAGTAGAGGATCTCCTGCAGTTCCATGGGCGGGCGAGGCTACCACGGGACGAACGTCCGCCCAGCATCCGACGAACCCGGCCTTAGCACATTCTGAGTAACGGCAATTGCCGGGATACATACAACTGACTACAGTGGCTCACTCTTGAACGGTCCGGGCCGGTGCCGGGACCCTCGACCAATCTCATGGCCAGCAAAAGCACTGAGCGCGCAGAGGATCTGCGGTTCCGCGTCCTGAAGCTGCTCGAGGACGAACCGGACCTGTCGCAGCGGGAACTGGCGGCGCGGCTGGGGGTGAGCAACGGGAAGCTGCATTACTGCATCAAGGCTCTGATCGAGAAGGGACTGGTGAAACTGGGCAATTTCGCCTACTCGAAGCATCACCTGCATTACGCCTACCTGCTCACGCCCGAGGGCATCAGGCGGAAGGCGGCCATGACGAGCGACTTCCTGAAAAGGAAGGTGGCCGAATACGAGGCGCTGCAGGCGGAAATCGCCGCGCTGCAGGCGGAGGGCAAGGACAGGGCGGAAAGCCCCCCGTCCTCGAAGACAGCGCATTGACGAGGAGGAACCTGTATGGACCTGAGCGACAAGACGCTGGCAGTCATCGGCCTCGGCTACGTCGGCCTGCCGCTCGCGGTCGAGTTCGGCAAGCACCGGCCCGTGATCGGATTCGACATCAATCCGAAGCGGGTGGCAGAGTTGCAGGCCGGCGGGGACCATACGCTCGAATGCAGCCGCAGCGACCTGAAACAGGCAACGCACGTTCGCTACACCAGCAATGCCGCGGACCTCGAGAAGGCGCAGGTGTACATCGTGACGGTCCCGACTCCAGTGGACCAGGCCAACCGGCCGGACATGCGTCCCCTGGTCGGCGCGAGCGAGAGAGTGGGACGCACGCTCAAGAAGGGCGACGTGGTCATCTATGAATCGACCGTGTACCCGGGAGCGACCGAGGAAGTCTGCGTTCCCGTCCTCGAGCGTGCCAGCGGGCTGAAGTTCAACGTCGACTTCTACTGTGGTTACAGCCCGGAGCGCATCAATCCGGGCGACAAGGAGCACCGGCTCACCACGATCAAGAAGGTCACCAGCGGCAGCACCCCGGAAGTGGCCGAGGGCGTGAACGCCCTCTATGCGCAGATCATCGCGGCGGGGACGCACAAGGCGAGCAGCATCCGGGTGGCCGAGGCCGCGAAGGTCATCGAGAACACGCAGCGCGACGTGAATATCGCGCTGATGAACGAGCTGACCCTCATCTTCCACCGCCTCGGCATCGACACGAGCGAAGTCCTGGCGGCAGCAGGGAGCAAATGGAATTTCCTGCCGTTTCGTCCCGGGCTGGTCGGCGGCCACTGCATCGGCGTCGACCCGTTCTACCTGACCCACAAGGCGCAGGAAGTGGGCTACCACCCCGAGGTGATCCTGGCAGGCCGGCGCATCAACGACAACATGGCCAAGCACGTCGCGGACGAGACCGTGAAGCTCATGCTGCGCAAGGGCTTCCCCGTTCTCGGCAGCAAGGTCCTCGTGCTCGGCCTCACGTTCAAGGAAAACTGCCCCGACGTCCGGAACACGAAGGTCGTCGACATCGTCCGCACCCTGCAGCGCTACAACACGCATGTGGATGTCTACGACCCATGGGTCGACGTCGCCGAGGCCGAGCGCGAACACGGGCTGAAGTGCCTCGACGAGGTTCCGAAGCAGGGTGAGTACGCGGCCGTGGTGGTGGCCGTCGCGCATCGGCAGTTCACGGAACTGGGCGAGCGGGGCATCAAGGCCTTCGGGCAACCGAACGCCGTCCTCTTCGACGTGAAGAGCATCCTCCCGCTCGGAGCGGCCGACGAGCGGCTCTGATCGACGGCATGAGAGTCCTCGTCACCGGTACCGCAGGCTTCATAGGCATGCACACCGCGCGGCGACTGCTCGCACGCGGTGACGAGGTCGTCGGCGTGGACAACCTGAACGACTACTACGACGTGCGCCTCAAGGAGAGGCGGCTTGCACGACTGCAGGGAACGCCGGGGTTCCGTTTCCACAGGACCAGCATCGAAGACCGCGAGGGCATGGCGCGGCTGTTCCAGCAAGAGCGGCCGCGGCGGGTCATCCACCTGGCGGCCCAGGCGGGCGTGCGCTACTCGCTCGTCAATCCCCACGCGTACGTCGACGCCAACCTGCAAGGCTTCATGAACGTCCTGGAGGGCTGCCGCCACACCGGCGTGGAGCACCTGGCCTATGCCAGCAGTTCGAGCGTGTATGGCGGAAACACCGCCATGCCATTCTCCGAGCACGACAACATCGACCATCCGGTGAGCCTGTATGCGGCGACGAAGAAGGCCAACGAGCTCATGGCGCACACGTACAGCCACTTGTTCCGGCTGCCGACAACGGGGCTGCGCTTCTTCACGGTCTACGGCCCCTGGGGGCGCCCGGACATGGCCCTGTTCCTGTTCACGAACGCCATCCTGGAAGGCCGGGCCATCGACGTCTACAACCACGGCGAGATGGTGCGCGACTTCACTTATGTCGATGACATCGTGGAGGGAGTGATTCGCGTGCTCGACAAGCCCGCAACCGCCGCCGCCGCGTTCGACGCGGCGAATCCTGATCCCGCCACCAGCAATGCGCCCTATCGCGTCTTCAACATCGGCAACAGCCGGCCGACACCGCTGATGGCCTATATCCATGCGCTGGAACAGGCCATGGGGAAGGAGGCGAAGAAGAACTTCCTGCCCATGCAACCGGGCGACGTGCCGGCCACCAATGCCGACACGTCGGAGCTCGAGAGATGGGTCGGCTTCAAGCCCGGCACTCCCGTGGAGGTCGGCGTCCGCCGCTTCTACGAGTGGTACCGGGAATACCATGCGTCGAACTGACCCCGGGCTCCCGAAGGCACCCAGCATGATTCGCGCACTCCGGGAGCTCTACGCACTGCTCAGCCCCGACCAGCGCAGGCAACTGCGGTCGCTGCAGGTCCTCGTCATCGCGATGTCGCTGATGGAGGTGCTCAGCGTGCTGTCCGTCGGGCCTTTCATGGCCATGGTGGGCAACCTGCACCAGGTGCGCGGGGACGGATTCCTGGGACGCCTCTACCGCTGGAGCGGCGTGGATTCCGTCGAGCGCTTCGTGCTGCTCACCGGCGGCGCCTGCCTGCTCGCGCTCGCCCTGTCCACGCTCGTCTCCATGTACACGCTGTGGCGCCTGAACATGTATGGAACGCTCGTGGGCAGTGAACTCGGTGTCCGCCTGTTCGACCACTACATGCGCCAGCCCTGGCTGTTCCATGCCGGGACCAACACCAGCCAGCTGACCAACCGCATCGCCGGCGAGGTCCAGCGCGTGACCTACAACATCATCAATGCCTTCCTCCTGCTCAACGCAAAGGCGCTCCTGGCGATCGTGATGGGGGTGGCGGTGTTCGCCGTGAACCCGGCGATGGGGGCGATGGGCATCGTGCTGTTCACCGCCGCATACATCGGCTTGTACAAGGTGGCCCGCCGCAAGCTGGCGCGCAACGGGCGCAACATCACGGAGTACCAGGCGCGCCGCTTCAGGCTGATGGCCGAAGGCTTCGGCGGCATCAAGGACACCCTGCTCCTCGGAAGGCAGCGCATCTTCACGCGGCGGTTTTCGGAAGCGAGCCGCATCTACGCCGTCGCCAACGGCAGCAGCCAGGTCATCGCGCAACTGCCGCGGTACGCCGTCGAACTGCTCGCCTTCGGCTCCGTCATCCTCCTGGTCATCTATCTCACCCTCGCGCATCGCGGGGACATGGGCGTCGTGCTGCCGATGCTGTCGATGTATGCCTTGGCCGGCTTCAAACTGCTCCCCGCCTTCCAGCAGGTGTACTCCAGCGCGGCGCAGATCAAGGCCGCACTGCCCGCGCTGGACAGCATCAAGGACGACCTGCGCTCCAGCCTGCCTCGGCTGGCCGCCCGCGGTGACGGGCCCGAATCCGCAGACGTGCCGCCGCTCGTTCCGGACAAGGAGATTCGCCTGCACTCCGTGAGCTTCCGCTATCCGGGGAGCAACGCCCCTGCCCTTCGCCGCGTCGATCTGGCGATCCCCGCCAGGAAGGTGATCGGCATCGTCGGGTCGTCGGGGTCGGGCAAGTCGACCGCCATCGATCTGCTGCTCGGCCTCACCCAGCCCAGCGACGGCAGCCTGCTCGTGGACGGCGTCCCGATCGACGCGGGCAATCGCCGCGCGTGGCAGAACAGCCTGGGCTTTGTGGCGCAGAGCGTGTTCCTGTCGGACTCCAGCATCCGCGACAACATCGCCTTCGGCCTGCCGCCCGAGGAGATCGACGACGCCAAGGTGGCGTTCGTCGCACGCCTGGCGCATCTCGACGAACTGGTTGCCAGCCTGCCCGAGGGCCTGGACACCACCGTCGGCGAGCGCGGCGTGCAGTTGTCGGGCGGGCAACGCCAGCGGATCGGCATCGCCCGCGCCCTCTACAACGACGCACAGGTCCTGGTCTTCGACGAGGCGACCAGCGCGCTCGACGGCATCACGGAGCGGATCATCATGGATGCAATCCACGATCTCGGCGGAACCAAGACCGTCGTGCTGGTCGCCCACCGCCTGGCCACGGTTCGCCAGTGCCACTGGATCTACATGCTCGAAGCCGGTTGTGTCGTCGACCAGGGCAGCTACGACGACCTCGTTCGGAACAACTCCGCGTTCAAGGCCATGGCGGAACACGCCTGAGGGGAACACATGCTGACGAACCAGACCATTCTTGTCACGGGCGGGACCGGCTCGTTCGGAAACAAGTTCGTGCCGATGACCCTGGAAAAGTACGACCCGAAGAAGATCATCATCTTCTCGCGGGACGAGATGAAGCAGTGGGAGATGGCCAAGCTGTTCCAGGGCGACCCACGCGTGCGCTTTTTCATCGGCGACGTGCGCGACCGGGATCGCCTGTACCGGGCCCTCGACGGCGTGGACTACGTCGTGCACGCGGCCGCAACCAAGATCGTGCCCACCGCGGAATACAACCCGTTCGAGTGCGTCAAGACCAACATCCACGGCGCCATGAATCTCGTCGACGCCTGCATCGACCGCGGTGTCAAGCGCGTGGTGGCACTCTCGACCGACAAGGCCAGCAGCCCCATCAACCTCTATGGCGCCACCAAGCTCGCTTCCGACAAGCTGTTCGTCGCGGGCAACTCGTACAGCGGCGCGCGCGATACGCGCTTCGCGGTGGTCCGGTACGGCAACGTCATGGGGTCCCGCGGCTCGGTGATCCCGTTCTTCATGGCGATCAAGGACAAGGGCGTCCTGCCCATCACCGATGCGCGCATGACCCGCTTCATGATCTCGCTCGAGCAAGGCGTCGAGCTGGTGTGGCACGCGTTCGAGGACATGGTCGGCGGCGAGATCTACGTCAAGAAGATCCCGTCCATGAAGGTCGTCGATCTCGCGGCGACGGTGGCCCCGGAAGCGCAGCAGGAGATCGTCGGCATCCGGCCCGGCGAGAAGCTGCACGAACAGATGATCGGCCACGAGGACTCGTTCTTCACCTACGAATACGCCCAGCACTTCAAGATCCTGCCGGCGATCAATGGGTGGGGCAGTTCTCCGGAGCGGATCAAGGACGGGAGAAAGGTGCCCGAAGGATTCAGCTACACCAGCGACAACAACACGGAGTGGATGACCAGGGCCGACCTGCGGATGTGGATCCAGGCCAACAAGCACAAGATCGGGAGCATCTGATGATCCCCTATGGGCGCCAGGAGATCATCGAGGCGGACGTCGAGGCCGTGGCGTCGGTGCTGCGCTCCGACTTCCTGACCCAGGGGCCGGCCGTTCCCCGCTTCGAGGCCGCGATCGCAGCCCGCGTCGGCGCCGCACACGCGGTGGCGGCAAACAGCGCCACCTCCGCGCTCCACATCGCCTGCCTGGCTCTCGGACTGCAGCCTGGCGACTGGCTGTGGACATCCCCGATCACGTTCCTCGCTTCGGCGAACTGCGGACGCTATTGCGGCGCGAACGTGGACTTCGTGGAGATCGATCCGCGCACCTACAACATGTCGCCGGACGCGCTGGAGCGCAAGCTGGAGCGCGCGCAGGCGGAAGGGCGCCTGCCGAAAGTCGTCGTACCGGTCCACCTGTGCGGGCAACCGTGCGAGATGGAGCGCATCCACGCACTCGGCGCGCGGTATGGCTTTCGGATCATCGAAGACGCATCGCACGCCATCGGGGGCCGGTACCGCGGGGAGCCGATCGGCAACTGCCGCTACAGCGACATCACGGTTTTCAGCTTCCATCCGGTCAAGATCATCACCACGGCCGAGGGAGGCATGGCGATGACCAACGACCCGCAGCTCGCGCGGCGGATGGACCGGCTGCGCAGCCACGGCATGACGCGCGACCCCGCCGAAATGACGCACGCGCCGGACGGCCCCTGGTACTACCAGCAGGTGGAGCTCGGGTTCAACTACCGACTGACGGACGTGCAGGCGGCGCTGGGCCTGAGCCAGCTCGAACGCCTGGACCAGTATGTCGCGCGCCGGCACGAGATCGCGCGGCGGTACGACCGCCTCCTTGCCGACCTGCCCGTGACGACGCCGTGGCAGCACCCGGATGGCCACAGCGGGCTGCACCTGTACGTCGTGCGCCTGCCGGGTGCAAGCGGGCAGCGGCAGCACGGGCAGGTCTTCCAGTTGCTGCGCCAGGCCGGCATCGGCGTGAACCTGCACTACATCCCGGTGCACCTGCAGCCCTACTACCAGGCCCTGGGCTTCCGCCCCGGCGACTTCCCCGAGGCGGAGGCCTATTACCGGGAGGCG
The DNA here is from genome assembly GCF_057784995.1 of Ramlibacter sp. G4-7. Classification (NCBI taxonomy): domain Bacteria; kingdom Pseudomonadati; phylum Pseudomonadota; class Betaproteobacteria; order Burkholderiales; family Comamonadaceae; genus Ramlibacter; species Ramlibacter sp. G4-7. The sequence continues at coordinate 117,604 of NZ_JBYNTT010000009.1, read as the reverse complement.
ATGAGCCTGCCGATGTATTCCTCGCTCACCGACGCGCAGCAGGACGAGGTCGTGTCCAGCTTGCGCAGGGCGCTCGTCGCATGACCCAGCGGACGGTACCGGCGGGCGCGGACAACGGATGCATCGTCGTGCTGCAGGCCAGAACGAGCTCGTCCCGCCTGCCGGCGAAGGTCCTCCTGCCCGTGGGAGGACTGCCGCTCGCCGTGCTCGCTGCGAAGCGCGCCGGCAACACCGGTCAAAGGGTGGTCGTCGCGACATCCACGCGGTGGGAGGACGACGCACTGGTCCGTACCCTGGAGCAGCACGGCATCGCCACCCACCGGGGCAGCCTGGACAACGTGCTGGAGCGCATGGTGTCGGCTGCCGCCGGACTGCCCGACGATGCCCTCGTTGTGCGCCTGACCGCGGACAACGTGTTCCCGGACGGGCCGCTGATCGACGAGATGCGGCGCGACTTCATCGCGCGCGGACTCGACTACCTGGCCTGCAACGGAGAACCCTCGGGCGTTCCGCACGGGGTCAGTTGCGAGATCACGCGGCTGGGTCATCTGCGCGATGCCCTTCGCCATGCGACCGAGACTGCGGACCTCGAGCACGTCACGCCCTTCGTGATCCGCCGATTCGGCCCCCGCTGGTTCACGAAGTACCTCGAACTGCGAATGGGCCACTTCCGCTGCACCGTGGACAACCACGACGACTATGCCGTCGTGGAGAAGGTGTTCTCGGACGTTCCCGATCCCGTCCAGGCCCCACTGCCGTACCTGCTGGAACGCCTGCGCTTCGCGAAGTACCAGCCGGTCGCGCCGCAACCCGTCCCCCGGCTCGTGCTTGGCACCGCGCAGCTCGGCCTGGATTACGGCATTGCGAACGATCGTGGCATGCCGACCCGGGAGGAATCGCAGGCCATCGTCAAGAACGCCATCGGCAATGGCGTGGCCTGGATCGACACCGCACACGCCTACGGACAGAGCGAAGCCAGGCTGGGCGATGCCCTGGCGAACGGATGGCACTCACGCGTCCAGGTGGTGACGAAGCTGTCGCCCTTGGCGGAATGCACGGCGCAGGCCAGCGCGGCCGAAGTTGCAGCTCGCGTGGACGCCAGCGTCTACCAATCGTGTACGCGGCTGCGCGTCCAGCGCCTGGACGCGCTGCTGCTGCACCGCGCTGCCCACCTGCATGCCTGGCAGGGCGCCGCCTGGGAACGCTTGCGCGAGTTGCGCGAGAACGGCGTGATCGGCACCCTGGGGGTGTCCGTGCAGGATCCCGAGGAACTGTTGCGGGCGATGGAGTTCGACGATGTGGGCTTCGTGCAGGTGCCCTTCAACATCCTGGATCCCCGCTGGATGTCGGCGCGCGAGCGGGTCCTGGGCCGCAAGGCCGCCCGCCCACTTCTCGTCCATGCACGCAGCGCCTTGTTGCAGGGGCTGCTGGGGAGCACCGACCCTGCACGCTGGGCCAGAGCCTGCGTCGCCGACGCCTCGCCCATCCTGCGGTGGCTCTCGGTGCAGAGCATCGAGAACGCGTGCGCGAACGTGGTGGACCTCTGCTTGCGGTATGCGCGGTCGCAGCCCTGGATCGACGGCGTCGTCGTCGGCGTGGAAACCGAGGAGCAGCTGCGCGCCAACGTCGCGCACTTCAATGCGCCGGCGCTGGAGCCCGCCGCCGTCGCGGCCATCGAGCGAAAGCGGCCAGCCTTGCCCGAAGCGACCCTGGACCCGGCGCGCTGGCTGAAGGACCGATGACCATGTTCACCTTGCAGGGACGAACGGCGCTGGTGACGGGCGCGACCGGGCACCTCGGCCAGGAGATGGCGCGCAGCCTGGCCGCCGCGGGTGCCCGGGTCCTGGTCAACAGCCGCGACGCCGGGCGCGCCGATGCGCTCGTCCAGCGCATCCGGGAAGAAGGGTTCGATGCGCAAGCGCTGGTCTTCGACGTGGCCGACCCTGCGTCCATCCGGGCTGCACTGGCGCGCCTGGCGAACGAACCGCTTCACGTCCTCGTCAACAATGCGTACGCCGGCGGCGCCGGGACGATCGCGCACAGCGAGGCGCGGCAGTACGCGGACAGCTACCAGGTGAGCGTCGTCGCCGCCCACGAACTCGTCCGCGCTGCCCTGCCCGCCTTGCGCGCCGCCGTCGCGCGGGACGGTGATGCCTCCGTCATCAACGTGGCATCGATGTATGGAGTCGTCAGTCCCGACCTCCGCGTGTACGAAGGCGCCGAGCGGGCGAATCCGCCCTTCTATGGCGCTGCCAAGGCAGCGCTGCTTCAGTGGACCCGGTACGCTGCGTGTGAATTCGGCCGCGAGGGCATCCGTTTCAACAGCATCTCGCCCGGGCCATTTCCTTCGGGCAAGGTCCAAGCGGCGGATCCCGAATTCACGGAACGTCTCGCGGCGCGCGTGCCGCTCGGGCGGGTGGGCAAGGCCGCGGAAATCGCCGGGCCCGTCCTGTTCCTCGCTTCCCCTTCCTCGTCCTACGTCAACGGCGCCAACCTGGCGGTCGACGGCGGGTGGACGGCCTGGTAACGCGCAAGACGGAGCCGACGTGGACAGCCAGGCCGCCGAACCGAAATTGACACGCATCGCCGCGGATCGCAGGCCCCGCATCGTGTTCCGCACCGACGCGTCGATCGCGATCGGAACCGGCCACGTGATGCGTTGCCTGACGCTCGCGGACACACTCGCGTGGGGCGGCGCCGTGTGCCGGTTCGTGACCGGCGGACAGCAAGCGAATCTCGTCCCCGTGATCCGCGAGCGCGGCCACGCGGTCAGCGTGCTTTCGTCCGGCGCACCGATGTCGCCGCAGCGCCCGCAACGGTCCGACGCTTCCCTGCCGCCGCACGCGGAGTGGCTCGAAAGGGACTGGCAGGCGGACGCGGAGGAAACGAGCGCGCTCTTGCAGCCAGGCGGCGCCGACCTCGTCGTGGTGGATCACTACGCCATCGACTTCCGTTGGGAGCAGCGGCTGAAATCCTCCTGCTCGCGACTGATGGTGATTGACGACCTGGCGGATCGGAAACACGATTGCCACGTGCTGCTCGACCACAACGTCGGACGCATCGATGCCGACTACGGACACCTCGTACCGCCGCACTGCCGCATCCTCGCTGGCCCGCGGTATGCGCTGCTGCGTCCCGAATTCGCCGCGCACAGGCCCGCTGCGCTGGCGCGCCGAGCGCGCACCGCCGGGCTGCGTCGGTTGCTGGTGAACATGGGAGGCGTCGACAAGGACAACGCGACCGGGACGGTGCTCGACGCACTGACCGCCTGCGAGCTGCCAGGCGACTGCCGCATCACCGTGGTGATGGGGGCGCAGGCGCCGTGGCTCCGACAGGTCCGGGAGCGGGCACGGGACATGACACGCCCCGTGGAGGTGTTGGCAGGCGTCGGCGACATGGCGCGGCTGATGGCCGATTGCGACCTCGCGATCGGAGCGGTCGGCGGCACGGCGCTCGAGCGCTGCTGCCTCGGGCTTCCGACGCTGGCGATGGTCATCGCGGCCAATCAACGCGAGGGCGCGCTTGCACTCCAAGCCGCCGGGGCTGCGCAGCTCCTCGCCGATGGTGAGGACCTGCGAACGGACCTCGCTTCGAAGATCGTTGCGTTGCAGGCCGACGGTCGCCTGGCGGCCATGTCGCAGGCCTGCGCCTCCGTCACGGACGGAACAGGCGCAAGCAGGGTGTGGGAGGCGCTTGTCTCATGAACGCGGCAGGCGACTGGCACATCCGGCCACTGGCGGAACCCGATCTGGACCGGGTCCTGGGGTGGCGCAACCATCCCGCGGTCCGCGCCAACATGCTCACCCGACACGAGATCGGGCGCGAAGAACACCGCGCCTGGTTCGCTCGAACCAGCAGCGATGCATCACGCTGCCTCCTTGTCCTGGAGCGGGACGGCGCCGCCCTCGGTTTCGTGCAATTCAGCGATGTGAGTGAGGGCGGCGCTGCCGATTGGGGCTTCTATGCGGCACCCGACGCGCCCCAGGGCACCGGCAGCAAGCTAGGCGAGTTGGCGCTGGCCCATGCCTTCGGCCCCCTGGCCCTGCACAAGGTCTGTGGGCAGGCCCTCGACTCGAACGAAGCCTCCATCCGGTTCCACCTTCGGCTTGGCTTCCGCCAGGAGGGCGTGCTGCGCGAACAGCACCGGGTCGGCGGCGCCTACCGCGATCTTGTCTGCTTCGGCCTCTTGCGCGGCGAGTGGTCGCACAACCCGGGATGAAAGGATTCACCATGCGCGAGATCGCCATTGCGGGACGACCCATCGGCGCGGCGCACCCGCCCTACGTCATCGCCGAGCTCTCCGCGAACCATAACGGCAGGCTCGAGACCGCGCTGCGCATCGTCGAGGAGGCGCACAAGGCGGGCGCAGACGCCGTGAAGCTCCAGACCTATCGGCCGGACACGATCACGCTGGATGCCGACGGGGAGGACTTCCAGATCCACGGCGGCTTGTGGAGCGGCCGGACGCTGTACGACCTGTACCGCGAAGCGCACATGCCATGGGAATGGCATGCCCCGCTGTTCGAGCGCGCCCGCCGCCTGGGCATCACCATTTTCAGTTCGCCGTTCGACCGGACGGCGATCGACCTGCTGGAGAACCTCAACGCGCCTGCCTACAAGATCGCCTCCTTCGAGGCCATCGACCTGCCGCTGATCCGGTACGCGGCAGCCACGGGCAAGCCGCTGATCATCTCGACGGGGATGGCAACCGCAGACGAGATCCAGGAGGCGATCGACGCAGCGCGCGCCGCCGGCTGCCAGGAACTGGCCATCCTGCACTGCGTCAGCGGCTACCCCGCACCCGCCGCCGAATACAACCTGCGGACCATCCCCGACATGCGCGCGCGCTTCGATGTGAACGTGGGGCTGTCGGACCATACGCTGGACAACACCACCGCGATCGCCAGCGTCGCGCTCGGCGCTTCGCTCATCGAGAAGCACTTCACGCTGGATCGCTCCGGCGGCGGCCCCGACGACAGCTTCTCGCTCGAACCGCCGGAGCTGGCGGCGCTCTGCCGGGACAGCAGGACGGCCTGGTCGGCCCTGGGCGCGGTCGACTACGAACGGACGCCGAGCGAACTGGGCAACGTGAAGTTCCGGCGCTCGCTCTACTTCGTGCGTGAGCTCCGCCTGGGAGAACCGATCACCGAAGACGCGGTCAGGAGCGTCCGTCCGGGCTACGGCCTGGCGCCGAAATACCTGGACCGCGTGCTGGGCAAGCGCGCGGCACGCGACATCCCGCGCAATTCGCCGGTCTCGCTCGAAGACATCGGCGGGGACCTGTAGGCCGTGACCGCCGCCTCCCTTCCGCGTCCCGAGCCACCCGCAAGGGCCGGCCGCGCCGCGGGCGACGCCACGATTTCCCTCGTCATCCCCGCTTACAACGCTGCGTCCACCATTGCGCGCGCCGTGCGCAGCGCCCTGGCGCAGTCGCGTCCGCCCGATGAAATCCTGGTGGTGAACGACGGCTCGCAGGATCAGACGCGCGAAGCGGTCCTGGCACTGCAGGAAAAGCATCCGTCCATCTTCCTGCTGGACCAAGTCAACCAGGGCGTTTCCGGAGCGCGGAACGCCGGCCTGAAAGCTGCGAGCGGCACGTATGTCGCGTTCCTCGATGCCGACGACGAATGGAAACCGGGGCACCTCGCCAGCTTTTTCGCGTACGTTCGCGAGGCCGGGACGGTGGACGTCTACTCCTGCGGCAAGCACGGAGAGCGAGTGGCGCCCTCGCGTGGGCAGGAGCGGCATACGAAGCACGGCTATCTGCAGCGCGTCCTCGAGTGCGGCCTCGGCTTCAATACCTCCGGCCTCGTCCTGCGTCGCGAGGCGATCGGCGGGCAGTGCTTCGACACCGGCTTCAGCACTGGCGAAGACGTGGAGTTCCTGCTTCGGCTCCTGTTTGTCCAGGACCTGGAGCTGCACATTCAGAACGTGCACTCGGTCATATGCCACGGCAGCGGGCGCACCGGACTGTCGAACGTGGCACTGGACAAGCCCAATGCCATCCTGGAATTCTGCCGCCGGCAGAAGGCGCGCCTGGACCCGTCCTGTGGCGATGCGCAGCGTGCGCTCCTGGATCGGATCGCCGCGCGAACCGAACTCTCCATCCTCAAGAGCCTGCTGCAGCACCGGGAATTCGCCCGCCTCAAGGCGTTCAGCCGCCGGCAGGTGGGCGAGTCCCGCAGCCTGCGGGTACGCGCCTGGGCACTTCTTGGCTTGCTGCTCTCCTTCGTGCGCGTCTCTGCCGGAGACAGGCGATGAAGATCACCTTCGTCACCAAGAGTCTCCTCAACGGCGGGGCGGAAACGAACGTGTGCGATCTCTCCGAATGGTTCGCCAGGCGCGGCGCGGCCGTGGAGGTGGTCGTTCTGTCGTCCTCCTGCGAAGCCAACGTCGCGCGCGTGAAGGCACTGGGCATCCGCGTGGTGGAGCTGCAGGAGACCACACCGCTGCGCATGCTGCTGAAGTTGTGCCGGCACTTGCGGTCTTGCTCCGCCGACGTGGTGCACGCCCACATGCCCCTGGCCATCCAGGCCTGCAGGCTGCTGCGGCCCCTGCTGCGGGCGCCACTGGTGACGACGGAGCACAACGTCTGGGAGCGTGTTCACTTCCTTCATCGGCTGGTCGCGCCCGTGCTCCACCATGCCGACGCCCTCTCCCTGGCCTGCTCCACGCACGTTGCGGCAAGCTTCCCTTATGCGCTGGCGGCGAACGAGAACGGAAGGCACTTCGGCCAGTTCGACGAGGACGCCGAGGCACCCTGGCCACTCGGCGCGCATCTCCCCAAGGTCGGCAGCCTCATCTACCTCAATGTCGCGAACGTCAACGCGAAGAAGGACCACATCCACCTGCTGCGGTCCTTCCAGCTGGTGCCTCCGGTCGTCGCGGGACGCAAGACCTTCCTGCTCATCGCGGGCGCGCGGGGTGACAGCTGGGACGAGGTGCGCCGGCACATCGTCGAAAACCGCATGGAAGGGCGAGCCTTTCTGCTCGGCCCGCGCTCCGACGTCGCCGTGCTGATGCGCCATGCGGACGCCTTCGTCCTGAGTTCCCGCCATGAAGGACTGCCGCTGGCGGTCCTGGAGGCCATGTACCTCGGCTTGCCGATCGTCTGCACCGCCGTCGGAGAACTGCCGCGGCTGCTCGCGCACACCAACTGGGTCGTCCCCGACCGCTCGCCGGCCAGTTTCGCCAGCGCCATGGTGTCCATCGTGACGGATGCTTCGACCGCAGGACTGGTCGAGATGAACAAGCGCCTGGCCCGCGATGGCTACTCCATCGATCGCCAGGCCGACGAACTGGAAGGACTGTACCGCAGGCTCATTCGGTCCCGTGCGCGGGGCGCCTCCACCTTGCGTGCTGAAACGTCCCGCGACCCATCCGCATCGGTGATCGTCGTCAGCAAGCCGTACCAGGCCCTCATGGCGCTGTCCGTCCTGGAGGTCACGGGCGAACGGGCCGCTTTTTTCGTCGTGAAGCGCAGCTTCGCCTTCGCCGAGTCCTTCTTCCGCTTCATGAAGGCCATGGACGCCGGGCAAAGGATCGACAGCGTCTCGTTCGTCGATGGGTATGACGACCTGATGGCCGAAAAAGGATACATCCGCGGCCGGAAACTCTACGTCGAAGACGACCGCGTGAGCCTGTACCTGTTCTTCCGGCGCCTCGAGCCGGCGAGTCTCTGGCTGTTCGAGGAAGGTTTCGGCACCTACCATGGGAACTACGCCGACCTGCGGCCCGGCTGGAGGAACAAGGCCAGGTACCTGAAGTGGTGGTGCTACTCGCTCGTGACCGGTTGCGGGCTGCACTTCGGCGGCGGCCGGGAGACCCGTGGCATCTTCTGCACCAACCCGGCGCTCTATCGGCGGATGAATCCCTCCTGCCGGAAGCCGCTGATCCAGATCCGGAAACTGGATGCGTACAGCCAGTTCTTTCGCGGGATCGTGGAGGGCGAGCTTGGCGCCATCGGGGGGACCGGAAAAGCGGTGGTGTTCCTCGGCCCCTGGGGCGGTGGCTACGACACCCTGCAAGCGCTGCCCCGGGACGATGGCAGCGCGTTCTTCTACAAGGCGCACCCGCACAGCCCGGTACGGGAGCCGGGAAAGCTCTGCGGCTTCCAGGAGCTGAACATCCAGATTCCGGCCGAGTACCAGATCGATTACCTCGCGGAGCGCTTCGCGTCCACCCACGTCTACCATTTCAGTTCGACGGCCGCCCTGCACGAGTACGGGAAGGACAACATCGTCTTCCACGACCTCGCACGGGACAAGCGCTACGTTGCACTGGAAAACGCATTGCGGGAGTGCAAATGACCAGGATCGTGCTTGCCTTGCTGGAAACCGTGCACTCGGAGGCGTATGCCGACCAGCGCCGCGAGGTCGAGAGCGAGGGTGACGTGCAGCTGTACTCCTTGTCGCAGCACATGCCCGAATTCGACAGCCACCACCGGACCCGGTCCCTGTCGGGGCTTCAGAGGATCGACCTCGTCGAGCGGATCCCGGTCGAGGATTTCCTGGCAATGGAACGGCTGCTGGAGCGGCATCAGGTGTTTCCTCTGACCGGCGAGGACAAGCGCGGGGAGATCGTCGGCGCGATCTCCTTCTGGTGCACGAAGCTGGAGGCGGCTGGGGTCGATGCGGTGTTCCTCGCCACCTCGTCGCCGCACTGGCCGTTCAACTACGCGATCCATACGGCCGCGGGCCTGCTCGGGATTCCGGTCTTTTCGGCGTCCACGGAGTTCCTGACGAAGCGCCTCCATCTCTATGCGGGCCTGAAGTCCCGCGTGCTCCCGCGCCGTGCCGCAGGCTCGGCGGAGGCGATCGACGCATTCCTCGAAGATGCAGCCAAAAGCGTGGAGAACCCCGCGTACATCAACGCCTACCTGCAGTCCGGCACCTCCCTGGTCCGCTTTTACTGGCAGGCGGCCAAGAACATCCGGCGGGTGCTGAGGCGACTCGCGACAGGGGACGTCTGGTGCATGTTCGACGCCCGCCAGGGGGCCTGGCCGCGTCTCGGTTATGCCTGGTTCTACCTGCGCAAGGCAACGAGGTCGCTGGCGGCGATCGGGCGGTTGCGCCGTTCATATCGTCGCAACACCGGCACGGCCACGCTTGACCAGGTTCCCGAGGACGCGGTGATCTTCTACGCGAGCTACCAGCCGGAAGCGACCACTTGCCCGGACGCGGCCTTCTTCCATGACTTCCGCCTGGCGCTTAGGACGCTGGTGGACCTGGGCTACAAGGTGTACTACCGGGAACACCCGACCGTATTCCTTTACACGATCGGCCAGATGCTGAACTTCGTTGGCGTCTACAGGGATGCCGGCTTCTACGATGACCTCACGCGCATGGGCGTGAAGGTGGTCGACGTTTCGGTCAGCCACGACTTCCTTCTGTCGCGGTTCAACATCTTCGCGACCTGCACCGGGACCGTGGCGCTGCAGGCGGCCGCGCAGGGCAAGCGCGTCATCGTGCTCGGCAAGCCCTGGTACCTGACACCGCCGGCGATCCACTCCTACTTCACCGGGACCGTGCCGCCGCCCGCCGACTGCCTGGCTGGCCGCGCGCCCGATCTCCCATCGCTGCGCGCCTATTTCGCCCGGCACTTCGGTGACGGCTTCCAGAACGTCTATGGCCTGCAGGGTTACCCCCCAGAGCCCTCCGCAAGCGAGTACAAGGCCTTTCTCCTCCACCTCGTCGATGCGGCGCGGCGGGCGCGGGGAGCCCGTCGCGCCGCCGCGACGACGTCCGTCCAACAGGCATTCGCATAGCCATGTGGCCTTACTGGCTCATGTTCCTGGTGCCCGCCGCGACCGCGTTCATGCAGCCGACGCGGGGCTCGCCGACGCGCACGTCCGGCACCTTGGCGGACCTGAGGGGGTCGTGGCTGCTGGTGTTCGTGCTCATGAGCGCGTTCGTCGGCGGGCGGCACGAGGTCGGCGGAGACTGGAGCGCGTACATCCGGCACTGGGAGGCCATCAGCTTCATGTCCCTCGACGAGGCCATGGACCGGGGGGATCCCGGCTACTGGTTCCTCAACTGGCTCTCGAGCGAACTGAACGGCAGCATCTACTGGGTCAACGCGGTCTGCGGCGCCCTCTTTAGCGGCGGCGTCATCCTGTTCTGCCGGCAGCAGCCACGGCCATGGCTCTCCTTCGCGGTCGCGGTTCCGTACCTGATCATCGTGGTCGGGATGGGCTATACCCGCCAGTCCGTGGCGCTGGGCCTCTGCATGATCGGGTTGGTCGCGCTTGGCAGAAATCGCCTTCTGAGCTTCCTGCTGTGGGTATCGATCGCGGCCTTGTTCCACAAGTCCGCCGTGCTCGTGATCGGTCTCGGCATGCTTGCCGCGCCGCGTCGGCGGCGCGCGTGGAACATCTTGTGGGCGGGGGTGGCGGCCGCGGCTCTCTACGATGCCGTGCTCAGCGAGTCGGTCGACAAGATGGTCACGACCTACATCCAGGCGGAGTACCAGTCCGAAGGAGCGCTCGTGCGGGTGCTCATGAACCTCATGCCGGCCGCCCTGCTGCTGGCGCTGCGCAAGCGTTTCCGCTGGAGCGAAGCAGAACGGAACCTGTGGGTGATCATGGCCCTCCTGGCCGTCGCCAGCCTGGGCTGGCTGCTGGTCTCTCCCTCGTCCACGGCGGTCGATCGCGTGGCCCTTTACCTGATTCCGCTGCAGTTGTACGTCTTTCCACGGCTTCCCGATCTCATGGCCAGACAGCCGAGCGGCAAGCGCGCTTGGGTCGGGCTCATCCTGGCTTACTACGCATCCGTGCAGTTCGTCTGGCTGCTGTTCTCCAACAACGCCAGATCCTGGTTGCCGTACCAGGCGTACTTCTTCGGGACGGTCTCGTGAGGGTGCTGCTGTTCGCCAACACAGCCTGGTACCTGCTCAACTTTCGCCGGTCGCTGGCGATCGCACTACGGGACGCCGGTCACGAAGTCATCCTCGTTTCGCCGCCGGACACGTACGGCCAGCGATTGCAGGAAATGGGCTTCCGGTGGATCGCCGCCCCCATGTACCGTCGCAGCCTCAATCCGCTGCGCGAACTGGCCCTGGTCTGGTGGCTCACGCGTCTCATCGCGCGTGAAAGGATCGAGCTGGTGCACAGTTTCACGATCAAGTGCGCCGTCTATGGCTCGCTGGCGGCGCGTGTGGCAAGCCGGGGCACGGGCCGCCCCGGACGCATCAATGCCGTGGCCGGCATGGGCTACGTGTTCACCAGCAACGACCTGCGGGCCAGATTGCTGCGGCCCCTGGTCAGCGGCTTGATGCGGCTGGCTCTGGGCGGCGACAACGGCCGCCTCGTCCTGCAGAACCCGGACGATGTCGCATTGTTCGCGGGCAGCGGGCTCATCGACGCCACGCACGTGCGGCTGATCAGGGGTTCCGGCGTCGACTGCAGCCGGTTTCGCGCGAACGAGACCGCGGGTGCGGACACTGGCCGCATGCGTGTCTTGCTGCCCGCAAGGCTCCTGTGGGACAAGGGCTTGGCGGAGTTCGCAGAGGCCGCCCGCCTGGCACGCTCGGGCGGCCACCCGATCGATTTCCTGATCGCCGGCTCGCCCGATCCCGGAAACCCTGCCGCGGTGCCAGAGGAAAGGGTGCGGGCGTGGGTCCGGGACGGCTTGGTGGAGTGGCTCGGGCACGTCGAAGACATGCCGGCCCTCTTCCGGAGTGTGGACGTGGCCGCGCTCCCGAGTTATCGGGAAGGCTTGCCGAAGGGGCTCATCGAGGCAGCCGCATGCGGTTGTGCGCTCGTGACGACGGACGCGCCGGGGTGCCGCGAAGTCGTGCGCGATGGCATCGACGGCTTGCTGGTCCCCATCAGGGATGCCGCCGCCCTCGCGTCCGCCGTGATCAGGTTGCAGCAGGACCGCCCCATGCGGCAACGCCTTGCGCAGGCCGCGCGCGCGCGGGCGCTTGCGGAGTTCGATGAACGCATCATCGTGCAGCGCACCCTCGACGTCTACGGTGAACTGCTGGCTGCCGCTCCGCGCGAACGGCAGCGGCTTCACGAGCCTGCATCGGTGGCGAGTACATCCCTGGGCAACAGCAGTTGCGAGGGGGTCGGCGAGAAATAAGGCGGCACATTCAGCAGTGTGACTGCGCCTTCCGCGTGCCGGACCTGCCAGACCTTTCCGTCCTGTCCTTCCCCCACACCGACGGAATACGTTGCCGGCGGCCGCCCGTTCAACCAGAACAGAGGGCGCCCGACCTGGTCGAACAGTTCGCCGTGCCCGCCGGCCATGAAGCGGACCTCCTTCGTTCCTCTCGGAACGTAGAAGTACGCGCTCCAGTCGCGGTACGTCCCGTTCATGGGACGCGCTTCCGCACAGGGGACCACCACCGGCAAGTCGTCGGGAAACACCACCGCCACACGGTCGCCGCTCGAGACGGTGATGCGGTACAGGCCAGGCCGCGACGCGCGCATGGTTGCGACGAGCGTGTTTTCTTCGCGGCGAAATGCGCAGGCCTGGGCGGCACCTTCGGCGGGCTTCATGTCCGCAGGCACCAGGGACATTGCCACGCGATCCTGCCATCCGGGCAGGGCGTCGTCGGCGGGGACCAGGCGCACAGACAAGTCTGTACTTTCACGAACAAACTGCACGAGGAATAGTTGCTCACCCCTGGCCGCATCCCAGGCCAGTCGCTCGGCGGCGATCGCGCGCAGCCAGGGAGCAGGAAGCAGGACGTCGCTGAAACGCCGCGCCGGGGCGACTCCAGGGGTTCGCGTCCCGCGCTGCTCGCGCAGGAACGATTCGATCTCACCCGCGCCGAAGGGCTGCGACGACTTCCAGGCGTTCCGCCCTTCGGGCACGTTCCACTCCGCCCCCGGCGGAATCCGGACCGTGCGGTCCCGCGCGGGCAAGTCGCGGTACAGGGCCTTCGTGTGAACCATCATCGTGGTCCGCATGCGGTAGGCATGGCGTATCAGCGCCTCGAAAGCGGCCTGCCTGCGCTCGCCGCCCGCAAGCGCGTACGTGCGGTACAACGCGCAGTAGTGCGCGTACAGCGTCAGGTCGTCGAGGCGGCCGGAGACCGCCGTGTCCGTCCGCGCTGCGTCGCGCGCGGCGCGAAGCGCCTCGAACATCCGGGGCAGCGGATCCCCTCCGGCCAGGAACGGCCCCGAGGCATCGAGCACGGCATAGAAGTCGCGCATGGGCGCCTTCGCCGATGCGAAGGCGCGCGAGAGGAAATCCTCGACGATGTCGCCGACGGACGCCCTCACATCCCAGAGCAGGCGTGATGCAACGTAGTAGCCGAGGCCGTTCGGTCCCCAGTTGTCGCTGGCTTCGGAGGAGAGAAACCGCGCGCCGTAGCCGTGGAACTCGGGGATGGAATGGGCGAGATACTTCAGGTTGCCCGCGCGCGACTGCCCTGGCAGATCCCGGTCCCAGGTGTTCACCGAGTAGTACTCGCGCACTCCCAGGGTCGCGCCCTGCGCCGCCCACCCGCGCATGATGCCGTCAACGGTCAGGCCGCCACGCGTGAACGCGGTAGCCACGCTGACGATCACGGCGGGGTGCACGCGAACCGTGGGCGGCGGCGAATGAAAGTTGTACGCATAGATGCCGACCCGCTTGCCAGGGAATGCCTGATCCACGGCGGACGCGACCTGGTTTGCAAGCACCACGACACGATCGCTGATCGTGCCGAGCACCGCGCAGTCCTGGCACTCGCACCAGCCGCCGCCGTCGCTGGGGTCCATCGACACGCTGTCGATGGCCGGATCCTTGCGGAACTGGTTCACTGCGTACTGCACGACCAGGTCCCGCAAGCCCGCGTTGCCGATGCATAACTTGGCGTGCTTCGAAGGCCTGCGCTCGCCGCCAATCAGGGGGTAGTACTCAGGATGGGCGTCGAAATCCTTTTGCAACGCAGCGATGATGGCGCCGTACGCATGGCCGGTGCGCAGGCCGAACGCGCCGGGCATGCGGTTGCGTCGGCGCCAGCGCAGGTAGGGCTCGGCGGCATAGTCCCACGGACCATAGCCGTACCAGATGTGGCGCGAGGCGTAGCTCGGCGACTCATGCACGTCGAGTTCCACCGCAAGATCGGCAGCGCGGGGCACGACCTCCCAGCGCTCCCCCGGGAAGTATTGCCTGTGCCCGAGCCGATGGAGGAAGTCCCACACGGCGTTCTCGACGCCCGCTTCACCCGCCCCGATGAGGAACAGTCCGTCGGCACGGGAGGAGATCCAGTAGTCGTCCGCCCCGTCCTTTGCCGGGTCGCTGTCGCGGCGACCGGAGAACGCGGAATCGGCGGGCAATCCCACGGCGATTCCGGGGCCCGCAACACTCGTGACCGCTGGGGTCTGTCCCGTGATCCTGCCCAGGTAGCTCGCAAGCTCGGCAGCGGCCTGGCGGACACGCGGAGAGGCTGCCGGACTGACGACTATGGGGAGAACAAGCCGGCCGCCGCGAACCAGTTCGGCACGGGCAGCAAGGGAACCACCAGCGACAAGCGTCAGGAACGAGCGGCGGCGCATTTGTGCGCAATGATGACGCACCTTGCACAGCAATTGGTGGAGCTGGCGGGAATTGAACCCGCGTCCGCAAGCCTTCTCCGAGCAGTTCTACATGTTTAGCGGTCTGATTTGTTTCTCGCCGAGTCTGTCGCGCAGTCGCACGCTACCGACCCAGCCAGTGCCCTTGAGTCTCGCTCCTGCCCAAGGCACCCGGACAGAAGCCAGCCAATGTAATTACCCTTGCAGCTAGGACCTTGCGACCCTAACCCAGCCCATCGGCCAACTGTTGCAAGGCTCACCGGCAATTAAGCGGCGAGGGCGAAACGTTCGTCGTTCGCAGTTAGTTTGTTTCAGCTGGATTAACGAGGGAACTGAGCCTCGACATGCCCTGCTGCGTGTCCGAACCCACGTCGAAACCAGTGCAGCCCCAGGAGTGCGTATCTTAAGCCATCCAAAGCGTTTTCAAGACCGGACGCACGCGATCCCACGTCGTGCGGAGGCTATAGTCGGGCAATGCCCTCGTCCCCCCTTCCGATCCTGCTCACTGGCGGCGCCGGCTACATCGGCAGCCACACGGTGGTTGCCCTGCAGGAAGCGGGCTTCGCTCCCGTCATCCTGGACAATTTTGCGAACAGCCACCCGGCCGTGATCGATCGCCTGGCGCGCATCATGGGCGCGCGGCCGGCGCTCGAGGAAGGCAGCGTGATGGACCCTGCTTTCGTCGCAGCGGCCTTGCGGCGGCACCAACCAGCCGGGGTGATTCATTTCGCCGGGGAGAAGGCGGTTGGGGAGAGCGTGGCCAAGCCGCTGAAGTACTTCGACCACAACCTCGGCGGGGCGGTGAACCTCCTGAAGGCGATGGAGGCGGTGTATTTGCCCGCTCGCGCGCCGACCCTCGTGTTCTCGAGCAGCGCCACCGTGTATGGTGATCCGGCCACCGTGCCCATCACCGAAGACTTTCCGCGCAGCCACACCAATCCGTACGGCCACACCAAACTGGTCATCGAGGACATGCTGCAGGCGGTGGTACGCGCCCAGCCGGCCTGGCGCGTCGGCGTCCTGCGGTACTTCAATCCCGTCGGGGCGCACCCGAGTGGACTGATCGGGGAGGACCCCGCCGGCATCCCGAACAACCTGATGCCTTTCGTCACCCAGGTCGCAGTCGGACTGCGATCGCAGCTCAGCGTGTTCGGCCACGACTACCCGACGCCAGATGGAACCGGTGTCCGCGACTACATCCACGTGCAGGACCTGGCCGCGGGCCACGTGGCTGCCATGCGGGCGCTGCTGGCGCGGCCGGAAAGCTTCACCGTGAACCTGGGCACCGGGCGCGGGTACAGCGTGCTGGACGTTGTGAAGGCGTTCGAGGCGGCCAGCAGTCGGAAAGTCCCTTACCAGCTCGTCGACCGCAGGCCCGGGGACGTCGCGCAGTGCTATGCCGATGCGTCGCTGGCGAAAAAGCTCCTGGGGTGGGAAGCGAAGCTGTCGCTGGAGGAAATGTGTGTCGATGCGTGGCGGTGGCAGAGCATGAATCCGCGGGGTTACCAAGGATAGCCGCGGCCCCTCCCGGTCCTTGCCGGTGGGGAGGGAGGACGCGGATCAGGCCGCTACGCGAAACCGCAGCAGCGGCAGCAGCGCCAAGGGGGTCTCGATCTGCACGTCCGCCCCCCACTCCTTGACATCCGTCGTGCCCAGGTAGCCATAGGTGGCCGCGACGGTGCCCATGCCGGCCGCCTTCCCGGCCAGCATGTCCCGCAGGTCATCCCCCACGTACACGCACTCGATCGGCTTCACGTCCAGCTGCCGCGCCGCCTCCAGCAAGGGGGCCGGATGCGGCTTGGAATGCGGGGTGGAGTCTCCGCCGACCACGGCCTTCGCCGTCGTGAACAACGGCATCCCCTTCGTCAGCGGACCGGCGAAGCGCATCGACTTGTTCGTCACCACGCCCCAGCGTACGTCGCGCTCCACGAGCGAGTCGATCAGCTGCTTCACGCCATCGAACACGTAGGTCCGCTGGGTCATGCAGGTTTCGTAGTTGCGGAAGAACTCTTCCCGCATGTCCGCGAACTGGGGGTGGTCGGGACCGATCCCGAAGGCGATGCCCAGCATGCCGCGCGCACCCGCTCCGGCCATGGGGCGGTACTTCTCGTACGGCAGGGACGGCAGGCCGCGGTCCGTGCGCATCTTGTCGGCAGCCGCCCCGAGGTCGGGGGCGCTGTCGATCAGGGTGCCGTCCAGGTCGAAGAGGACGGCCTTCACGTCTTGCGCGATCATGTTTTCCGGGCCACGGCCAGGTAGTTGACGCTCGTGTCGCCGGACAGCCAGTATCGGCGGGTGAGCGGGTTGTATTCCATGCCCTGCGTCTGCAGCAGGTCCAGGCGCGCGGCACGGCACCACGATCCCAGTTCGCTGGGCTTGATGAACTTCAGGTATTCATGGGTGCCGCGCGGCAGCAGGTTCAGCACGTACTCTGCCCCGACGACCGCGAACAGGAAGGCCTTGGCGTTGCGGTTGATCGTGGAGAAGAACACCCAGCCGCCGGGCTTGACCAGCGTGGCTGCGGCCTCGACCACGGAGGCCGGCCTGGGCACGTGTTCCAGCATCTCCATGCAGGTCACCACGTCGAACTGCCCGGGCTGTTCGGCGGCCAGCCCTTCGGCGCTGATCTCGCGGTAGTCCACGTTGGGCGTGCCCGCCTCCAGCGCGTGCAGCTGCGCCACGCGCAGCGCCTTCGTCGAGAGATCGATGCCCAGTACCTTGGCGCCCTTGCGCGCCATGCTGTCGGCCAGGATGCCGCCGCCGCAGCCGATGTCGAGGACCTTCTTGCCGTTCAGGCCGGCCAGCCCGTCGATCCACGCGAGGCGCAACGGGTTGATGGCGTGCAGCGGCCCGAACTCGCTGTCCGGGTCCCACCAGCGGTGGGCCTGCTCCGAGAACTTGGCCAGCTCCAGGGGATCGGCGTTGAGGGTTTCATTCATGGCTGTGCCAGGCGATTGTGCTGCGGCTGGCCCGTGAGTAAATGAAAAAAGGGCCCGCGATGCGGGCCCTTTGTGCAGCTTTTCTCGCCTGCGTATCAGCGGTTGGCGCGGGTGCCGACCACTTCGATTTCCACGCGGCGGTTCTTCGCGCGGCCTTCGGAGGTCTTGTTGTCGGCCACGGGCTGCTTCTCGCCCTTGCCTTCCGTGTAAACGCGGTTCTTCTCGATGCCCTTGGTGACCAGGTAGGCCTTCACGGCTTCGGCGCGCTTGACGGACAGCTTCTGGTTGTACGTGTCGGTACCGACCGAGTCGGTGTGACCCACGGCGATGATCACTTCCAGGTTGATGTCCTTGATCTTGCCGACCAGGTCATCCAGCTTGGCGCGGCCTTCGGGCTTCAGGACAGCCTTGTCGAAGTCGAAGAACGCGTCGGCGGCGTAGGTCACCTTGGTCGCGGCGGGCGGCTGGGGAGCCGGGGCCGGGGCCGGGGCGGCGGGCCGCGGCGGAGGCGTCGGGACGGCGACGGGGGCCGGAGCCGGGGCAGGAGCCGCAGCGCGCACGAGGGCGCCGTCGCAGCCGACCGCAGCCGTGGCCGGGGTCCAGTTCGCATCGCGCCAGCAGAGTTCGTTGGTGCCGTTGCGCCACACGTACTCGCCGGTGCCGTTCTGCCAGTTGTCGACCTGCGTGCCACCGTTGGCGGCGGTCACTCGGCCCTGGGCACCAGCAGCCGTGGCCAGCGCAGCGGTGGCCAGCAGCAGCGCCACTTTGTTCAGTTTCTTCATAGTTCTCCTCTTGGGGAAAAGATTCGCAGCTGCGCTGCGCCAACACTACGTCCTGCGTGACCTATTCACCAGTTACGTTCGGGGCATTGTGCCATAGGGGATTACGCAATCAACGGCTCTACCGCTAGGAGTTCGTAGGACGAAGGCCCAATTTCGCCCCCGATGTTGCCTCGCGGCCACAGGCCGCAAAAACGTAAAATCTTCGGTTTCGTGCCTCCCCGACGTACCCAATGACCTCGTTCGCCAAGGAAACCCTGCCCGTCAGCCTCGAGGAGGAGATGCGGCGCAGCTACCTCGACTACGCCATGAGCGTGATCGTGGGGCGCGCGCTGCCTGACGCGCGCGACGGGCTCAAGCCGGTGCACCGGCGCGTGCTGTTCGCGATGCACGAACTCAACAACGACTGGAACCGGCCGTACAAGAAGTCCGCGCGTATCGTCGGCGACGTCATCGGCAAGTACCACCCGCACGGGGACCAGTCGGTCTACGACACCATCGTGCGGCTGGCGCAGGACTTCTCCATGCGCCACATGCTGGTGGACGGCCAGGGCAACTTCGGCTCCGTGGACGGCGACAACGCCGCGGCCATGCGGTACACGGAAATCCGCTTGGCCAAGATCGCGCACGAGATGCTGGCCGACATCGACAAGGAAACGGTGGATTTCGGGCCCAACTACGACGGCTCGGAAAAGGAACCGCTGGTCCTTCCGTCCAAGCTGCCGAACCTGCTGGTCAACGGCTCCGGCGGCATCGCGGTGGGCATGGCCACCAACATCCCGCCGCACAACCTCAACGAGATCGTCGACGCCTGCCTGCACCTGCTGCGCAACCCCGAGGCGACCATCGACGAACTGATGGAGATCGTGCCGGCGCCGGACTTCCCCACCGGGGGCATCATCTACGGCATCTCCGGCGTCAAGGAAGGCTACCGCACGGGTCGCGGCCGCGTGGTGATGCGCGCCAAGTGCCACTTCGAGGACATCGACCGCGGCCAGCGCACCGCGATCATCGTCGACGAGATCCCCTACCAGGTCAACAAGAAGACGCTGCAGGAGCGCATGGCCGAACTGGTGCACGAGAAGAAGCTCGAAGGCATCAGCCACATCCAGGACGAGAGCGACAAGTCCGGCATGCGGCTCGTCATCGAGCTCAAGCGCGGTGAAGTGCCCGAAGTCGTGCTGAACAACCTGTACAAGCAGACGCAGCTGCAGGACACCTTCGGCATGAACATGGTGGCGCTGATCGACGGCCAGCCCCGCCTGTGCAACCTCAAGGACCTGATCAGCGTCTTCCTGCAGCATCGCCGCGAGGTGGTCACGCGCAGGACGGTGTTCGCCCTGCGCAAGGCGCGCGAACGCGGCCACGTGCTCGAAGGCCTGGCCGTCGCCCTGGCCAACATCGACGAATTCATCCGCATCATCCGCGAGTCGCCCACCCCGCCGGTGGCCAAGACCGAGCTGATGAACCGCCCCTGGGACTCCAGCCTGGTGCGCGAGATGCTCACCCGCGCCCGCGCGGACGGCAGCGTGATCAACGCCGACGACTACCGCCCCGAAGGCCTGGAGCGCCAGTACGGCATGCACGCGGACGGCCTGTACCGCCTCTCCGACACCCAGGCCTCCGAAATCCTGCAGATGCGCCTGCAGCGCCTGACCGGCCTGGAGCAGGACAAGATCGTCTCCGAATACCGCGACGTGATGGCCGAGATCGACGACCTGCTGGACATCCTGGCCCGGCCCGAGCGCGTGTCGACCATCATCACCGATGAACTCGGCGCGATCCGCCACGAGTTCGGCCAGACCAAGGCGGGCGCGCGCCGCTCCACCATCGAGCACAACGCGCAGGACCTGGCCACCGAGGACCTGATCACGCCCTCCGACATGGTCGTGACGCTCTCGCACTCGGGCTACATCAAGAGCCAGCCGCTGTCCGAATACCGCGCGCAGAAGCGCGGCGGCCGCGGCAAGCAGGCCACCCAGACCAAGGAAGACGACTGGATCGACCAGCTCTTCATCGCCAACACGCACGACTACCTGCTCGCTTTCTCCAACCGCGGCCGCCTGTACTGGCTCAAGGTCTGGGAGGTGCCGGCGGGCTCGCGCGGCTCGCGCGGCCGGCCCATCGTCAACATGTTCCCGCTGCAGGACGGCGAGAAGATCACCGTGGTGCTGCCGCTCACGGGCGAATTCCGCAGCTTCCCCAAGGACCACTACGTGTTCATGGGCACGTCGATGGGCACGGTGAAGAAGACCGCGCTGGACGAATTCAACAACCCGCGCAAGGGCGGCATCATCGCCGTCAACCTCGACGACGGCGACTACCTGATCGGCGCGGCGCTCACCGACGGCAAGCACGACGTCATGCTGTTCTCCGATGGCGGCAAGGCGGTGCGCTTCGACGAGGACGATGTGCGCCCGCTGGGCCGCACCGCGCGCGGCGTGCGCGGCATGATGCTGGACGCCGGCCAGAGCGTGATCGCCATGCTGGTGGCGGAGGACGAATCGCAGAGCGTGCTGACCGCCACCGAGAACGGCTACGGCAAGCGCACGCCCATCGGCGAGTACACCCGCCACGGCCGCGGCACCAAGGGCATGATCGCCATCCAGCAGAGCGAGCGCAACGGCAAGGTCGTCGCCGCCACGCTGGTGCATGCGGACGACGAGATCATGCTGATCACCGACCGCGGCGTCCTCGTGCGCACGCGGGTGAGCGAAATCCGCGAGTTGGGCCGCGCCACGCAGGGCGTGACCCTGATCGGGCTGGACGAAGGCTCGAAGTTGAGCGGCCTGCAGCGCATCGTGGAGAATGACGCCGGCGCGCCCGAAGGTGAGGACACCAACGGCGGCGAGAACGCCACCTCCTGATGCCCAAGTCCCTCCTCGAACTCCGCACCGGCATCGACCAGGTCGACCGGGAACTCCTGGCCCTGCTGAACCAGCGCGCCGCCCTTGCCAACGAGGTCGGCGAGCTCAAGCGCGCCGAGGGTTCGCCGGTGTTCCGTCCGGAGCGCGAGGCCCAGGTCATCAACGGCCTGCAGAAGGCCAACCCGGGGCCGCTCAAGGGCGACAACATCGCCCACATCTGGCGCGAGATCATGTCCGCCTGCCGCGCGCTCGAAGCGCCGCAACGCGTGGCCTACCTCGGGCCGGCCGGCACCTTCAGCGAACAGGCCGCGGAGCTGTTCTTCGGCTCCAGCATCGACCGCGTGCCCTGCGTGAGCATCGACGAGGTCTTCCGCGCCACCGCGGCGGGCACGGCCGAATACGGCGTCGTGCCGGTGGAGAACTCCACCGAAGGCATCGTCGCCCGCTCGCTGGACCTCTTCCTCGGCTCGCCCCTGCACATCGTGGGCGAGACCAGCCTGCTGGTGCGCCAGAACCTGCTGCGCAAGGACAACGCCATGGCCGGCATCGAAGCCGTGCTGGCCCATCCGCAGTCGCTCGCGCAATGCCATGGCTGGCTCAACAACCACCTGCCGGACGTGGAGCGGCGTGCCGTCTCCAGCAACGCCGAAGGCGCCCGCCTCGCATCCACCAATCCCGCCTGGGCAGCGATCGCGGGCGAGCGCGCCGGCGCGCAGTTCGGGCTGCACACGGTAGCCCACGCGATCCAGGACGACGCCTTCAACCGCACGCGCTTCGCCGTCGTCTGCCTGCCGCAGACCCTGGCGGCGCCCGAAGCCTCGGGCAAGGACTGCGTCAGCCTGATCGTCTCCGTTCCCAACCGGCCCGGGGCAGTGCATGATCTGCTCGTGCCCCTGAAGCAGCACGGGGTGTCGATGACGCGCTTCGAGTCGCGGCCGGCGCGCTCGGGCCAGTGGGAGTACTACTTCTACATCGACCTCGAAGGCCATCCTTCCCAGCCCAACGTGTCGGCGGCGCTGAAGGACCTGCAGGGGTTGTGTGCTTTCTACAAGGTGCTGGGCACCTATCCGTTGGGCGAATGAGCGAAGAACAAGATGCCGGCCATGTTTGAACAACTCGGATTGATCGGGTGCGGCCTGATGGGCGGCTCGTTCGCCCTGGCCATGAAGCGGGCCGGCCTCGTCAAGCGGGTCGTCGGCTACAGCAAGTCGCCCTCCACCACCGAGCGCGCGCGCCAGATGGGCGTGATCGACGTCGAGGCGCCTTCGGCGCTGCTGGCGGTTTCCGGCGCCGACGTCGTGCTGCTGGCCGTGCCGGTGGCCGCGACCGAGTCCACCTTCAAGGCGATCCGCCACCTGGTCACGGCCAACATGCTGGTGATGGATGTCGGCTCCACCAAGCGCGACGTGGTCGAGGCCGCCAGCCGCGTGCTGCGCGACCACGTCGGCTCCTTCGTGCCCGCCCACCCGATCGCGGGCAAGGAGGTCTCGGGCGTGGAGCATGCGGACCCGGACCTGTACGCGGGCAAGCAGGTGATCCTGACCCCCATCGCCAAGACGCAGGCCGGGCACCTCAAGCGCGCGCAGGAGCTGTGGGAAGGCCTGGGCTGCCACGTGCAGCAGATGTCGCCGGAGTCGCACGACGCCGCCTTCGCCGCCGTCAGCCACCTGCCCCACCTGCTCGCCTTCGCCCTGATGCACGGGATCATCCACCAGCCGCAGGGCAAGGAATTCCTGGGCCTGGGCGGCCCCGGCTTCAGGGACTTCACCCGCATCGCCGGCAGCGACCCCAAGATGTGGCGCGACGTGCTGCTCGCCAACCGCCACGAGCTGGTGGAGCAGGCCAAGATCTTCCAGCGCAGCCTGCACAACATGCTGCAGCTGGCGGAGGACGGCAACGGCGAGAAGCTCGAAGAAATGCTTGCCGAGGCCAGCCTCGTGCGCACGCACTGGCGCATGGGCCAGAAGGCCAAGTAAGGGAGCGGCCCGCCGGGCCCGCAGCATGTTCGCCACCGCATTCCTGGACCTTCCGCCCCTGCAGGAGGCCGCCGGCACCGTCGTCCTGCCGGGATCCAAGAGCATCTCCAACCGGGTGCTGCTGCTGGCGGCGCTGTGCGAAGGCACCACCCTCATCCACGACCTGCTGGATTCCGATGACACGCGGGTGATGCTGGATGCACTGCGCGCGCTGGGATGCAGCGTGGTCCACAAGGGGGCCGCGCTGGAGGTGACCGGGATCGGTGGGGTTGGCCTCGCTCACCACCACCCTGCGAATACCGGCAACCCTGCGCAACCTGGGAGGCCCGTGGCGGCGGCGACCGGCGGCCGGACGGTGGGCGCAGCGAACCCCACCGGAGGCGCGAAGCGCCTCTTCCTCGGCAACGCCGGCACCGCGATGCGCCCCCTGACTGCCGCCCTCGCCCTCCTGGGTGGCGACTTCGAGGTCTCCGGCGTCGCCCGCATGCA
Source organism: Ramlibacter sp. G4-7 (assembly GCF_057784995.1). Classification (NCBI taxonomy): domain Bacteria; kingdom Pseudomonadati; phylum Pseudomonadota; class Betaproteobacteria; order Burkholderiales; family Comamonadaceae; genus Ramlibacter; species Ramlibacter sp. G4-7. Next base: position 94,045 of record NZ_JBYNTT010000009.1, on the reverse strand, counting down.
CGAGCGCCCCATCGGCGACCTGGTGGACGCCTTGCGCCAGCTCGGTTGCCGCATCGACTACCTGGGCAACGAGGGCTGCCCGCCGCTGCGCATCCACCCCGCCGGGGCGCTGAAGCTGGACGATCCCATCTCCGTGCGCGGCGACGTCTCCAGCCAGTTCCTGACCGCGCTGCTGATGGCGCTGCCCCTGGTGGCCACCCGCGACATCGTGATCGAGGTGGTGGGCGAGCTGATCTCCAAGCCCTACATCGAGATCACGCTGAACCTGCTGCAGCGCTTCGGCATCGCCGTGCGCCGCCAAGGCTGGCAGCGCTTCACGATCCCCGCCGGCAGCCGCTACCGCTCGCCCGGGGACATCCACGTCGAAGCCGACGCGTCCTCCGCCAGCTACTTCGTCGCCCTGGGCGCCCTGGCCGGCGTGGCCGCGCCAGTGCGCATCGAAGGCGTGGGTGCCAGCTCGATCCAGGGCGACATCCGCTTCATCGAGGCCGCGCAGCAGATGGGCGCCGCCGTCACGACCGGCCCCAACTGGCTGCAGGTGCAGCGTGGCGCCTGGCCCTTGCAGGCGGTGGACCTGGACTGCAACCACATCCCCGATGCGGCGATGACCCTCGCCGTGATGGCGCTCTACGCCGACGGGCCCACCACGCTGCGCAACATCGCCAGCTGGCGCGTCAAGGAAACCGACCGCCTCGCCGCCATGGCCACCGAGCTGCGCAAGCTCGGCGCCACCGTCGACGAAGGCGCGGACTTCCTGCGCATCACGCCGCCCGTGTCCTGGACGCCGGCGGCCATCCACACCTACGACGACCACCGCATGGCCATGGCCTTCGCCCTGGCCGCCTTCAATCCGGCCGGCGTCCATGTCCGCATCCTGGACCCCAAGTGCGTGGCCAAGACCTTCCCGGACTTCTTCGAGGCCCTGTTCTCGGTCGCCCGCACCGACGTCCCGCACATCCCGGTGATCTGCGTCGACGGGCCGACGGCGTCCGGCAAGGGCACCCTCGCCTCCGAGGTCGCGCGGCGCCTCGGCTACCACTACCTGGATTCCGGCGCCCTGTACCGCATCACCGGCCTGGCCGCCACCCGCGCCGGGCTGGAACTGGACGTGGCCCACGAGCACACGATCGCGAAGCTGGCGGAGGGCCTGCCCATCGTCTTCACCGACGGCCGGGTGCTGCTGCAGGGAGAAGACGTCACCGAGGCGATCCGCACGGAGCAGGCCGGCATGGACGCGTCCCGGGTGTCCGCCCTGCCCGCGGTGCGCACCGCCCTGGTCGCCCTCCAGCAAGGCTTTCGCCGGCTGCCGGGCCTGGTGGCCGACGGGCGCGACATGGGCACCGTGATCTTTCCCGACGCGCCCCTGAAGGTCTACCTCACCGCGAGCGCCGCCCAACGCGCCGACCGCCGCTATAAGCAATTGATTTCAAAAGGCATTTCGGCTACAATCGACGGTCTTCGCGCGGACCTCGAGGCCCGCGATGCACGCGACTCCGGTCGCGCCGTCGCGCCCCTGAAGCCCGCAGAAGATGCCCTCCTCCTCGATAACTCGGGCCAGACGGTCGCAGACTCGGTGGCACAGGTCTTGAGCTGGTGGGACGAAAAGCAGGCTTTCGGTCCCGGCTGAGAGCGCTGCAAAGCTGCAAGGTGGCGGCGAGCGAAACGAACCTCCACCGATTTGGCCCCCGACACTCCCTTCGCGCAGCAGCGCACCGGTGGCGGGGATCATCAACCCAACCCCCGCGGGTCAAACCGCAAACCCAATGTCTGAATCTTTTGCCGCCCTGTTCGAGGAATCGCTGCAACGCGCCGAAATGCGCGCCGGCGAGGTCATCACCGCCGAAGTCGTCCGCGTGGAGCACAACCACGTCGTCGTCAACGCCGGCCTGAAGTCCGAAGCCTACATTCCGATCGAGGAATTCAAGAACGACCAGGGCGAAGTCGAGGTGCAAGCGGGCGACTTCGTGTCCGTTGCCATCGACGCCATCGAAAACGGCTACGGCGACACCATCCTGTCGCGCGACAAGGCCAAGCGCCTCGCCTCCTGGATGTCCCTGGAGAAGGCGCTCGAGTCCGGCGAGTTCGTCACCGGCACCACCACCGGCAAGGTCAAGGGCGGCCTGACCGTCCTGGTCAACGGCATCCGTGCCTTCCTGCCCGGTTCGCTGATCGACACCCGTCCCATCAAGGACCTGTCGCCCTACGAGAACAAGACCCTCGAGTTCAAGGTCATCAAGCTGGACCGCAAGCGCAACAACGTGGTGCTGTCGCGCCGCGCGGTGGTCGAAGCCTCCATGGGCGAAGAGCGCGCCAAGCTGATGGAAACCTTGAAAGAGGGCTCGATCGTCCGCGGCGTGGTCAAGAACATCACCGAGTACGGTGCGTTCGTGGACCTGGGCGGCATCGACGGCCTGCTGCACATCACCGACATGGCCTGGCGCCGTGTCCGCCACCCGAGCGAAGTGGTCACCGCCGGCCAGGAAATCACCGCCAAGATCCTCAAGTTCGACACCGAGAAGAACCGCGTGTCCCTGGGCCTGAAGCAGATGGGCGACGATCCGTGGCTGGGCGTGTCCCGCCGCTACCCGCCGACCACCCGCATGTTCGGCAAGGTCACCAACATCGCCGACTACGGCGCGTTCGTCGAGCTCGAGCCCGGCATCGAAGGCCTGGTGCACGTCTCCGAAATGGACTGGACCAACAAGAACGTGGCCCCGGCCAAGGTCGTGTCCCTGGGCGACGAAGTCGAAGTCATGGTGCTGGAGATCGACGAGGACAAGCGCCGCATCAGCCTGGGCATGAAGCAGTGCAAGGCCAACCCCTGGCAGGAATTCGCGCAGAACACCAAGCGCGGCGACCGCGTCAAGGGCCCGATCAAGTCGATCACCGACTTCGGCGTGTTCGTCGGCCTGGCCGCCGGCATCGACGGCCTGGTGCACCTGTCCGACCTGTCCTGGAACGAGGCAGGCGAGCAGGCCGTGCGCAACTACAAGAAGGGCCAGGAAGTCGACGCGATCGTGCTGGGCGTGGACGTGGACCGCGAGCGCATCAGCCTGGGCATCAAGCAGCTCGATGGCGACCCGTTCGCCACCTTCACCTCGGTGCACGACAAGGGCGCCGTGGTGACGGGCAAGGTCAAGACCGTCGACCCCAAGGGCGCCGAGATCGACCTGGGCGAGGACATCATCGGCTACCTGCGTGCCTCCGAAATCAGCCGCGACCGCGTGGAAGACGCGCGCAACGTGCTCAAGGAAGGCGACGAAGTGTCCGCCGTCGTGGTGAACATCGACCGCAAGACCCGCAACATCCAGCTGTCCATCAAGCAGAAGGACATGGCGGACGAGCAAGGCGCGATGGCCAACCTGTCGCAGCAATCCTCCCGCGAGCAGGCCGGTACCACCAGCCTGGGCGCGCTGCTGCGTGCCAAGCTGGACAACGCCGACAAGCAATAAGTCAATGCATGCCATTGCGGGCTTCGACCCGCAATCCATGAGGCCCTCGCTCCGTGCGCAGGCCTCGTGGATCCCGGCTCGCCGGGATGGCACGCCCCACCATCCATGACTCGTTCGGACCTCGTCGAAGAACTGGCCTCCCGCTTCGGGCAGCTGACCCACCGCGACGCGGAGTACGCCGTCAAGACCATCCTGGACGCGATGAGCGATGCGCTCGTGCGCGGCCACCGCATCGAGATCCGCGGCTTCGGCAGCTTCTCGATCAACCGCCGGCCGCCCCGCATGGGCCGCAACCCCCGCTCCGGGGAGAGCGTGCACATCCCGGAAAAGCGGGTTCCCCACTTCAAGCCGGGCAAGGCCCTGCGCGAAGCCGTGGACCAGCGGACCGCGGAACTGGAGAAATCCTGACCCGTACAATTCCTCGTTGACCGAGGCGCCGAATGAAATATCTCGCATGGCTGCTCAAGGCAGCCATTTTTTTTACCCTGTTCGCCTTCGCCCTGAACAACCAGCAGGACGTGACGGTGCGTTTCTTCTTCGGCACGTCGTGGACGGCGCCGCTGGTGCTGGTCGTGCTGGCCGTCTTCGCCGCCGGCCTGGTGATCGGCGCGCTGGGCATGGTCCCGCGCTGGTGGAAGCACCGCAAGGCCGCGCGCCTGCCCGTCGCCCAGGACACCCTGGCCGCGCCCAGCACGCTGATCGGACAGGGCACCCCGCCGAATGGACTTTGACCTGACCTGGCTGCTGTGGGGCCTGCCCATCGCCTTCGGCCTGGGCTGGCTGGCCTCGCGCCTGGACCTGCGGCAGATGCGCATCGAGAACCGCCTGGCGCCCAAGGCCTACTTCCGCGGCCTGAACTTCCTGCTCAACGAACAGCAGGACCAGGCCATCGACGCCTTCATCGAGGCGGTGCAGAACGACCCCGACACCTCGGAGCTGCACTTCGCCCTGGGCAACCTGTTCCGCCGCCGCGGCGAGTACGAGCGCGCCGTGCGCGTGCACGAGCACCTGCTGTCGCGCGCGGACCTCTCGCGCGCCGACCGCCACCGCGCCCAGCACGCCCTGGCGCTGGACTTCCTCAAGGCCGGCCTGCTCGATCGCGCCGAGGAGGCGCTGCGCAAGCTGGAAGGCACGGCCTACGAGGAGCAGGCCCTGTTGGCGCTGCTGGCCATCTACGAGCGTTCGCGCGACTGGGCCCAGGCCTCGGAGATCGCGCGCAAGCTCGACGCCGGCAGCCCCGGCCAGTTCGCCGGCCGCCAGGCCCACTACCTCTGCGAGCAGGCCACCAAGGCGGCGCCCGAAGCGGCCGCACAGTTGCTGGAGCAGGCGATGAAGGCCGCGCCCCGGTCACCGCGCCCGCGCATGGAGCTCGCGGCCTTGCGCCGCCGCGCGGGCGACACGCGCGAGGCCTATGAGCTGCTGCTGGAAACCGCCCGCAGCGTGCCCACGGCCATCCCCTTGCTGGCCGCCGCCATCACCGAGGCGGCCATCGCCTGCGGCCGGCGCGACGAGGTGGCCGAGTTGCTGCGCGCCAACTACGAGCAGACCCATTCTCTGGACGTGCTGGACGGCATCACGGCACTCGAGAGCGAGCCCGAGGCGGCCCGCCAGTGGTACGTGCAGCACCTGCAGCGCGAGCCTTCGCTGGTGGCCGCGGCCAAGTGGATCGCGGGGGAGAAGCTGGAGCACGAGCAGTTCCACCCCGACGTGCAGCGTGCCCTGGAGCACGCCGTGAAACCCCTCACCCGTTACCGCTGCGCCGCCTGCGGATTCGAGTCCAAGCAGCATTTCTGGCAATGTCCGGGTTGCCAGGCCTGGGACTCGTACCCCCCTCGCCGCGTCGAAGAGCTCTGACCATGAATCCTTCCAAGCAACAACTCGCGCAATCGCACGTGCTGGTCGTCGGCGACGCCATGCTGGACCGCTACTGGCACGGCGCCGTGGAGCGGATCTCGCCCGAGGCGCCGGTGCCGGTCGTGAAGGTCTCGCGCGAGGAAGAGCGCGTCGGCGCCGCGGCGAACGTGGCGTACAACATCAGCGCGCTGGGCGCGCGGGCGAGCTTCCTGGGTGTCGTCGGCGACGACGAAGCCGGCCACAAGCTGGAGGCGCTGCTCACGCAGACCGGGGTGGAAGCGCACCTCAAGCGCGACCCCGGCCTGCGCACCACCGTCAAGCTGCGCGTCATCGGCCGCCAGCAGCAGCTGCTGCGCATGGACTTCGAGAACGAACCGGACCACGAGGTGCTCGCCCTCCAGAGCAGCAGCTTCACCGAACTGCTGCCCAAGCAGCAGGCGATCCTGTTCTCCGACTATGGCAAGGGCGGCCTCGCGCACATCCCGCGCATGATCGAGGCGGCGCGGGCGGCGAACAAGCCGGTGCTGATCGACCCCAAGGGCGACGACTACGCGCGCTACCGCGGCGCCACCGTGATCACCCCCAACCGCGCCGAACTGCAGGACGTGGTCGGCCGCTGGCACAGCGAGGAGGAGTTGCGCACCAAGGCACAGAACCTGCGCGCCTCGCTCCACCTCGACAGCCTGCTGGTCACCCGCAGCGAGGAAGGCATGACGCTGTACGACACGGCCGGCGAACTGCACGTGAAGGCGCAGGCGCGCGAGGTGTTCGACGTGACCGGCGCCGGCGACACCGTGATCGCGACGCTGGCCGCCATGGTGGCGGCCGGCATCAGCCTGCGCGACGCGGTCCCCATCGCCAACCGCGCCGGGGGCATCGTGGTGGGCAGGTTCGGCACCGCCACCGTCACCTACGAGGAGCTTTTCGCATGACCCGCGTCGTCGTCACCGGCGCAGCCGGCTTTGGTTCCCACATGAATTCCCGGAGCACGTTGGCCTCCGCCCAAGCCCGCAGGAGGAAATCATGAGAGTCGTCGTGACAGGCGGTGCGGGCTTCATCGGCAGCAACATCGTCCAGGGCCTCAACGCCCGCGGCATCGACGACATCATCGTCGTGGACGACCTCACCCACGGCGACAAGTTCCGCAACATCGCGGACCTGCGCATCGCCGACTACATCGACGCGGACGCGTTCTACTCGCTCTTCGCCGAAGGCGGCTTCGGCAAGGTCGAAGCCGTGTTTCACGAAGGCGCCTGCAGCGACACGATGGAGCAGGACGGCAAGTACATGATGGACAACAACTACGGCGTGTCCTGCTCGCTGTACGAGTCCTGCCAGCAGCACGGCACGCGGCTGCTGTACGCCTCCTCCGCCGCGGTGTACGGCGGCTCCAGCACCTTCAAGGAGACGCCGGAGTTCGAGCGGCCGCTGAACGTCTACGGCTACAGCAAGCTGCTGTTCGACCAGCGCATGCGCCGCGCATGCGGCGATTTCAAGCGCATGAAGCGCCAGGTCGCGGGCTTCCGCTACTTCAACGTCTACGGCCCGCGCGAGCAGCACAAGGGCCGCATGGCCAGCGTCGCCTTCCACCAGTTCAACCAGTTCCGCGCCGAAGGCAAGGTCAAGCTGTTCGGCGAGTACGGCGGCTACGGCCCGGGCGAGCAGACGCGCGATTTCGTCTTCATCGACGACGTGGTCGCCGTGAACCTCTGGTTCTTCGACCATCCCGACAAGTCGGGCATCTTCAACCTGGGCTCCGGGCGCGCGCAGCCGTTCAACGACGTCGCCGTCGCCGTGGTGAACACCCTGCGCGGCCAGGTGCCGAACGCGCCCGCGGCCGTGCAGCAAGGATTGCTGGAGTACATCCCTTTCCCGGACGCACTGCGGGGCAAGTACCAGTGCTTCACGCAGGCCGACCTCACCGCCCTGCGCGCGGCCGGGTGCGACCACGCGTTCGCGGATGTGGCCACCGGCGTCGGCAAGTACATGCAGGAACTGCTGAAGAGCTCGTAAGCGCCCGCGCATCCAGGCGTAACTCCGTCCCTGTCGCCCTGCGCCTACAGGGGCTCCCGCGCTGCCGCTGCCTAATGGCGGCGATGCGGCTACTGATCTTCCTCGGCCTGGCCGTCGGCCGTTCCCCGGGCAAAGGCCAAGCCATCTTCCGGAGCGGCCCGGCCAGCCCGGGCCCGGCGGGGCTGCGACGGCGCGGGCTCCATGCAGGCCAGCCGGTGCGGGAAGGAGCGCCGCCGACGTGACGCCTGCGCAGGCCGCGCTCCTGTCGGTCCTGGCGGCGCCCGCAGGCGAACCCACGGACCCCTTGCCAGCGACCATGCTGGCGGCGGCACATCCCGGCGACGAGACGGCGGGCGCGGGATCGCGCCTGCCGCGGCTCGCGTCGGCCCGCTTCGTATGCGTGACCGACGGCGCGCCGGGCAACGGCGAGGATGCGAGCCGCCATGGCTTCACGCCGGAAGAATACGCGCGCGCGCGCCGGCTGGAGTTGCAGACCGTGCTCGTGCGCTGCGGCATCGCGCCCAGCCGGCTCGCGTACCTCGATGCACCCGACCAGCAGGCGCCCCAGATGCTGGCACGGCTGGCGCGGCAGCTCGCGGGCCGCATGGTCGACGAAGGAACGCAGGTCGTGCTGACGCAACCCTACGAAGGCGGACACCCCGACCACGACGCGACGGCGTTCGTGGTGCATGCGGCGGCGGCCCTGCTGCGCGCCCGGCGCGATCGCGCGCCGGACATCGTGGAGATGGCGTCCTGGCATCGCGGCCCGGACGGCGCGCGGACCTGCGGCTTCCTTGCGCGTGCCGACGCCGGCGGCGAGAAGGTCCTGACGGTGACGCTGACGCCGCAGGAGCAGCACTTGAAGTCGGACCTCATCGCCTCCTTCGCCACGCAGCAGCAGGCGCTGCGCAGCTTTCCCCTGGACTGCGAAGCATTCCGCCCCGCGCCGCGCTACGACTTCCTCGCCCCACCGCATCCCGGCCCCCTGCACTACGAGCACTACGCCTGGGGCATGCGCGGCGAGCGCTTCCGCGCGCTGGCCGCGGACGCACTCGCGGAGCTGGGCCTGCAAGGACGGACGTGAGCCTGGCCGGGCGGTGTGGAGCGATGGACCAGCGCACGCTCACGGTTTCCTTCGTTGGGCGCGCTGACGCTCACCACCACTGCACGGGTTCAGCGACGCACTTGCGGCCGGTCACGCAGGCAAGCGCGCGTCCGGCTTCACCGACTGCAACAAAGCCATCATGTCCCCCTCGATGCGCTGCATCGCCTCGCGCGTGTGCCCTTCGAAGCGCAGCACCAGCACCGGGGTCGTGTTCGACGCACGCACCAGGCCGAAGCCGTCTTCCCAATCCACCCGCAAGCCGTCCATGGTGCAGACTTGCGCGCCGGGAAAGCGCGCGCGCCTGACCAGTTCCTCGGCGATGCGGTGCGGCTCGCCCTCGTCGCAGCGGATGTTGAGTTCGGGCGTCGAATAACTGGCGGGCAGCGACTCGAGCACCGCGCTCGCGTCCGCGTGCCGCGACAGGATCTCCAGCAGCCGGCAGCCCGCGTAGGTCCCGTCGTCAAAGCCCAGCCAGCGCTCGCGGAACACGACGTGGCCGCTCATCTCGCCCGCGAGCGGGGCGTCGAGCTCGAACATGCGCGCCTTCATCAACGGATAGCCGCTGCTGCCCATCACCGGCCTGCCGCCGGCCGCGCGGATCACCGGGCCGAGACGCTGCGTGCATTTCACGTCGAACAGGATGGGCGCGCCCGGCACGCGGGCGAGCACGTCCTGCGCGAACAGCATCAGCTGGCGGTCCGGGTAGACGACCTGTCCCGAGCGCGTGACCACGCCCAGCCGGTCGCCGTCGCCATCGAGCGCGAGGCCGACGTCCGCGCCCGTTTCCTTCACCTTCGCGACCAGGTCCTGCAGGTTCTCCGGCTTGCTCGGGTCCGGGTGGTGGTTGGGAAAGGCGCCATCGACTTCGCTGAACAGCTCCACCACGTGGCAGCCGATGGAGCGGAACACCTGCGGCGCGTAGGCACCGCCGATGCCGTTGCCCGAGTCGAGCACGATCTTCAGCGGACGCGCGAGGCGGATGTGGCCGACGATGCGGTGCAGGTACTCGCCGAACACGTCGGCCTGCCGCACGCTGCCCGGCGCGGGCGCCGCCGGCGCGCCGGCCTCCATCGCACGGCGCAGTTGCTGCAGGTCCTCGCCATGCAGCGAGCGTCCGGCCAGCATGATCTTGAAGCCGTTGTGGTCCCTGGGGTTGTGGCTGGCCGTGACCTGGATGCCCGTGCGGCACAAGGTGCTGGCGGCGAACCACAGCATGGGCGTGGTTACGCGGCCGACGTCGATCACGTCCATGCCGCCGGCCACCAGCCCCCGCACCAGCGCGGCACCGAGTGCCGCACCGCTGAGGCGGCCATCCCGGCCCACCGCCACGGTCTTTTCCCCCTCGGCCAGCGCCTGGACCGCGAACGCCCGTCCCAGGGCTTGCGCGACTTCCTCCGTCAGCGTCGTCGGGACGATGCCCCGCAGGTCATAGGCCTTGAACAGGCTCGGGCTCAGCTGCATGCGCACTCCGAGGACAGGGGGAGCAGGATTCTAGGAGCCGGCCCGCGTATCCAGGGGTATGACCTCGCTCAGGGTTCGCCCCTAGGCGCAAAGTCAACGCGCCCGGGCGCTCTGCCGTTACAGGCACACCGGCCCGTCGGGCCAACCTCTGGAGACTCAGACATGCTCAAGAAAATCCTGGCCGTGCTGGCCCTGCTGTACGCCGCCGCCTCCTTTGCCGCGGTCGACGTCAACAAGGCAACCGCCGCCGAGCTCGATGGCGTCAAAGGCATCGGCCCGACCACGTCCAAGGCCATCGTGGACGAGCGCAAGAAGCACGGCGACTTCAAGAACTGGGAAGACTTCATCTCCCGCACCAAGGGCATCGGCGAAAGCAAGGCCAGCGCCCTGTCCAAGGAAGGCCTGACGGTCGGCGGCGCCGAATACAAGAAGGCCACCGCCAAGGCGGACAAGAAGGAAGCCAAGGCCGACAAGAAGGAAGCCAAGGAAGAGAAGAAGGACACCAAGGCCGACAAGAAGGAAGAGAAGGCTGCGGCCAAGGAAGAAAAGAAGGACGACAAGACCGCGGCCGCTGCGAAGCCGGCGGCGAGCGCGAAGAAGTAATCGCTTCAACGTCCCACGAAAAAGCGCCGCACCGCGGCGCTTTTTCTCTTGCTCGCATCACTCCACCCGCCATCCATGGAGAGTTCGACGAAAGGCCTCATGGATCCCCGCCCGAGGCCGGGATGACATGGCGCGCTACGGCGCGCCGAAGCCGCCGCCGCCCGGGGTGTGCACCTCGAACACATCGCCCGGGGCCATCTCCGCCGACCCGATGTGCTCCAGTTCCTCCACGCGGCCATCGGCGCGCACGACGCGATTGATCCCGACCTGCCCCGGCCCGCCGCCGGCCATGCCGAAGGACGGCACCTTGCGGCCGTTCGACAGGATGCTGGCCGTCATGGGTTCCAGGAAGCGCACGCGCCGCACGCCGCCGTTGCCGCCATGCCAGCGCCCCGCGCCACCGGAGCCGTCCCGGATCTCGTAGCTCTCCAGCCGCACCGGAAAGCGGAACTCCAGCACCTCGGGGTCCGTCAGCCGCGAGTTGGTCATGTGCGTCTGCACCACGCTCGTGCCGTCGAAGCCGCCGCACGGAACCCCTTGCTCGTCGTACAGCGCTCCGGCCCCGCTGCCGCCCGAGATGGTCTCGTAGTACTGGTAGCGCGCATTGCCGAAGGTGAAGTTGTTCATCGTGCACTGCCCCGCCGCCATCACGCCCAGTGCGCCATACAGCGCGTTGGTGATGCAGGTGGACGTCTCGACGTTGCCCGCCACCACCGAGGCCGGCGGGTTGGGGTTGAGCATGCAACCCTCGGGCACGATCACCTCCAGCGGCTTGAGGCAGCCGGCGTTGAGCGGGATCTCGTCGCTCACCAGCGTGCGGAACACGTACAGCACCGCTGCCATGCAGACCGCCCGGGGCGCGTTGAAGTTGTTCACCTGCTGCGGCGAGGTGCCGGTGAAGTCGATCTGCGCCGAACGCGCCGCGGCATCGACGCGGATCGCCACGTGGATGCGCGCCCCGTTGTCCAGAGGCAGCGTGAACTGGCCGTCCTTCAGGCGCGTGATGACGCGCCGCACCGACTCCTCCGCGTTGTCCTGCACGTGGCGCATGTAGGCCTGCACCACGTCCAGGCCGAACTGGTCGACCATCTTGCGCAGCTCCTGCACGCCCTTCTCGTTGGCGGCGATCTGCGCCTTGAGGTCGCCCATGTTCTGCTCGGGGTTGCGCGAAGGATGCTTGGCGCCCTTGAGCAGCGCGACCATCTCCTCCTCGCGCAGCACGCCGCGGTCGACCAGCTTGAAGTTGTTGATCTCCACGCCCTCCTCCTCGATGCGCGTGGAAAACGGCGGCATCGAACCGGGCGTGATGCCGCCCACGTCCGCATGGTGACCGCGCGAACCGACGTAGAACAGCGGCTGCGCATGCCCGTGCAGGTACACCGGCGTGATCACCGTGATGTCCGGCAGGTGCGTGCCCCCGTGGTAAGGGTCGTTCAGCACGTACACGTCGCCCGGCTGCATGGTGCCGCGGTTCTCGCCGATCACCGTCTTGATGCTCTCGCCCATGCTGCCCAGGTGCACCGGCATGTGCGGCGCGTTGGCGATCAGGTTGCCGTCCGCGTCGAACAGCGCGCAGGAGAAGTCCAGCCGCTCCTTGATGTTCACCGAGTACGCCGTGTTCTGCAGCTGCAGCCCCATCTGCTCGGCGATGTTCATGAACAGGTTGTTGAAGACCTCCAGCAGCACCGGATCGACCTGCGTGCCTGCCGCGAACTTCAGCGCCCGCGGCGCGGTCCGATCCAGCACGATGTGGTCCAGGGCCGTGATGCGCGCGCGCCAGCCCGGCTCGACCACCGTCGTCGCGTTCTTCTCCGCGATGATGGCCGGACCGTCGATCACGTCGCCGGGGCGTAGGTCCTCGCGCACGCACAACGCAGCCTGGTGCCAGGCGCCGCCCGAGTACATGCGCACGGTCTCGCGCCGCGGCACCTCGCGCTGCGGATGCTCCGTCAACGTCGGTTCCGCCGGCGCATCGCCGGCGACGATCGCCTCCACCGAGACAGCCTCCACGACCATGGCCTTGCCGGGCATCAGGAACGAGAAGCGCTGGCGATAGGCCGCCTCGAAGCCGGCCACGATCTCGTCCTGCGTGCCGAAGGGCACCACCAGCGCCGAGTCGCTGCCCTGGTAGCGCACGTGCACGCGGCGGCGCACCTGCACGGCGTTGGCGCTGACCTGCTGGCGCTGCAGCTCCGCCTGCGCGGCCGCGGCCAGCTCGTCGAGCCGGCGCGCGATCGCCGGCAGTTCCGCCGGTGACAGCAAGGCCTCCACCGCGTGTTCGCGGATCACGTTCTGGTCGGCCAGCCCCATGCCGTAGGCGGACAGCACGCCCGCCAGCGGATGGATGAAGACGCGCGACATGCCGAGCGCATCGGCGACCAGGCAGGCATGCTGGCCGCCGGCGCCGCCGAAGCACTGCAGGGTATAGCGCGTCACGTCGTAACCGCGCGCCACCGAGATCTTCTTGATCGCATTGGCCATCTGCTGCACTGCGATGGCGATGAAGCCTTCGGCCACTTCTTCCGCGCTGCGCCCCGTGCGCTGCGCCAGGGCATCGAACTTGCCGGTCACGGCCTCCTGGCTCAGGGCCTCGTCCGCGCGCGGCCCGAACACCTTCGGAAAGTACCGGGGCTGGATCTTGCCGACCATGACGTTGGCATCGGTCACCGCCAGCGGTCCGCCGCGCCGGTAGCTCGCCGGCCCCGGGTTCGCGCCCGCGCTCTGCGGCCCCACGCGGAAGCGGGCGCCGTCGAACCCCAGGATCGAGCCGCCGCCGGCGGCGACCGTGTGGATGCTCATCATCGGAGCGCGCATGCGCACGCCCGCTACCTGCGTCTCGAATTCGCGCTCGAACTCGCCGGCGAAGTGCGACACGTCGGTGGAGGTCCCGCCCATGTCGAAGCCGATCACCTTGCCGTGGCCACCGAGTTGCGCGGTGCGGGCCATGCCCACGATGCCGCCCGCCGGGCCCGAGAGGATCGCGTCCTTGCCCTGGAAGCTGTGCGCGTCGGTCAGCCCGCCGGACGACTGCATGAAGAACAGCTTCACGCCCGGCATCTCCGCCGCGACCTGTTCGACGTAGCGGCGCAGGATGGGAGAAAGATATGCATCCACCACGGTCGTGTCGCCGCGGCTCACGAACTTCATCATGGGGCTGGTCTCGTGCGAGGTGCTCACCTGCGTGAAGCCCGCCTCGCGCGCGAGGTCGCGGGCGGCCTGCTCGTGCGCGGTGAAGCGGTAGCCGTGCATGAACACGATGGCCACGCTGCGCAGCCCCCGGCCGTGCGCGGCACGCAGCGCCTCGCGCAGGTGCTGCGCGTCCAGTGCCTGCTCCACCTCGCCCTGGGCGCCCACGCGCTCGCGGGCCTCGATCACTTCGGCATACAGCAGCTCGGGCAGCACGATGTGCCGGTCGAACAGGCGGGGCCGGTTCTGGTACGCGATGCGCAAGGCGTCCCGGAACCCGCGCGTGGTGACCAGCAGCGTGGGCTCGCCCTTGCGTTCCAGCAGCGCGTTGGTGGCCACCGTCGTTCCCATCTTCACGCAGTCCACCACCTCGGGGGTGATGGGCTGGCCCGGCGCCAGGCCCAGCAGGTGCCGGATGCCGGCGACGGCCGCATCGCGGTACTGCTCCGGGTTTTCCGACAGCAGCTTGTGCGTCACCAGGCTCCCGTCGGGCCGCCGGCCGACGACGTCGGTGAAGGTGCCGCCGCGGTCGATCCAGAACTGCCAGCGGGCGGGGGAGGAAGTAATGGCGGGAGAGGACATGTTGGGATCACTGTAGCGCCTCGCTCGTCATTGCGGGCCAGCCCCACAATCCGGCGCTTCATCGGCCGCCTCCTGGGTCCCGGCTCAAGGCCGGGAGGTCATGTCCACGAGCTCGGCGGCGTCGAACAGGCTGCGCACTTGCAAACCGGTGGCGGCGTGGATGCGCTGCGCATACGGCGGCATGTTGGTGCACTCCAGCACCAGCGTGCGCAGGCCGGGCGCGCGCTGCGCGAGCCGCATGGCGGCCGCCACCACCTCGTCGCCGGCGCGCTGCGGGTCCAGCGACTCCAGGTTGCCCAGGATGGAGGAGGCAAAATGGCCCGCCGGATCCATCCCCTCGACGATGACGTCCCGCAGGCGCCGCGCCGCGACGCCCGCCGCACGGAGGTGCTCGGCTGCGAGGCTCTCGGCGCTGATCGTCAGCACGCCGACAGCCTGCTCCCCCGCAAGCAGCCCGGGCAATTGAAGCAGGCTGGAGGTGACCAGCGGCACGCGCACGTGCTGCTGCAGTTGCGCCTGCAGCAGCACCAGGAAGCCGCAGCTGGTGGTGACGGCTGCGCACCCCGCTTCTTCCAGCGCACGTGCGGCCCGCACCATCGCCGGCAGCATGCCCGCGGCGCGCAAGCCCGCGGCGGTCTGCACCGCCACCCGCGGCAACAGGTTCGGTACGACTTCCTGCCGCACCGGCACCGGCCAGCTCGCCGGGTTGCCCACGTCGCCGAGAGGACGCGGGAAGCGCGTATCGAGCATCAGGATGCCCAGGCTCCGCCGCCCCGGGGGAAATTCCGGGGAGGCTGGCACCGTCCTTGCAGGTATGCTGCCCGCACTCATCCTTCGCATTCTCCCCCCGGAGCGACCATGAACTTCCGCATTGCCCTTCCCCTGCTGGCTGCCTGCGTGGCCGGCAACGCCTTCGCGCAGACCAAGTGGGACCTGCCCGCTGCCTACCCGGCCAGCAACTTCCACACGGAGAACCTGCAGGCTTTCGCGAACGACGTGGAGAAGGCCACCGGCGGCAAGCTGAAGATCCAGGTGCACGCCAACGCCTCGCTGTTCAAGGCCAACGAGATCAAGCGCGCCGTCCAGAGCGGCCAGGCCGCGATCGGCGAAGTGCTGCTGGTGAACTTCGAGAACGAGAACCCGATCTACGGCGTCGACGGCATCCCCTTCCTGGCCACCAGCTATGCGGAATCGAGGAAGCTCGCCGCCGCGCAGAAGCCGGTGCTGGACAAGCTGCTGGGCGCGCAGGGCATGAAGCTGCTGTACACGGTGGCCTGGCCGCCGCAAGGCATCTACGTGAACAAGGAGCTCACCTCGGTGGCCGACATGCGCGGCCTCAAGTGGCGTGCCTACAGCCCGGCCACCGCCAAGATCGCGGAACTGGTGGGCGCGCAGCCGGTGACGATCCAGGCGGCGGAACTGCCGCAGGCCCTGGCCACGGGCGTGGTGAACAGCTACATGAGCTCCGGCTCCACCGGCTACGACTCCAAGAGCTACGAGAGCATCAAGTACTGGTACGACACGCAGGCCTGGCTGCCCAAGAACGCCATCCTCGTGAACCAGAAGGCCTTCGACGCGCTGGACAAGCCCACGCAGGACGCGCTGCTCAAGGCCGCGGCCGAGGCGGAGAAGCGCGGCTGGGCGCTGTCCGAGGAAAAGAACGAGTGGTACAAGAAGGCGCTCACCGAGAAGGGCATGAAGATCCTCAAGCCCTCGCCCAAGCTGATGGCCGACATGAAGCAGGTGGGCCAGATCATGCTGGCCGACTGGCAGAAGAAGGCCGGTGCGGACGGCGCGGCGGTGATCAACGCCTTCAACAAGAAGTAAGGGCAGCGCCTTGCGACGGTTCCTCGACGGCCTCTACCTCGCATCTGGCGCCCTGGGCGCCATTTTCGTGCTCCTCATCGCCGTGCTGATGATCGGCCAGAGCGTGCTGCGCCAGTTCAACGTGCCCACCGGCGCGGTGAACGACGTGGTGGCCTGGTGCTGCGCGGCCGCCTCCTTCTTCGCCATGGCGCATGCGTTCAAGCACGGCGACTTCGTGCGCGTGACGCTGCTGCTGGAGCACCTTGGCGAGCGCGCCCGGCGCCGCCTCGAGATCGCCTGCCTGCTGGTCGCCGCGGTCGCCGTCGGCTACCTGGCGTTCTGGGCGAACAAGTTCACCTACGACAGCTGGGCCTTCGGCGAAGTGGCGCAGGGGCTGCTGCCGCTGCCGATCTGGATCCCGCAGGCCAGCTTCGCGATCGGTTCCATCCTGCTGCTGGTGGCGGTCGTGGACGAACTGGTGATCGTGCTGCGGGGCCGCAAGCCCTCCTACGTCGCGGCGCTCGAGGAGCGCCACGCGCGCGGCGACTTCTCCTCCGACGTCTAGGACCCGCCATGGACATCCTCCTCATCGGCGGCCTGCTGCTGCTCGTCATGATGCTGCTGCTCTCGGGCGGCGTGTGGATCGCGATGACCCTCGCGATCTGCGGCTGGGTCGGCCAGGCCTTCTTCACCAACACGCGCCCGGGCGACAACCTGTTCTCCTCCTTCTGGGAATCCAATGCCTCCTGGGAACTGGCGGCGCTGCCGCTGTTCATCTGGATGGGCGAGATCCTGTTCCGCAGCAAGCTGAGCGAGGAGATGTTCGAAGGCCTGCGGCCCTGGCTGAACCGCGTCCCCGGCCGCCTGATGCACACGACGATCCTCGGCTGCGGCATCTTCGGCTCGGTGTCGGGCTCTTCCGCCGCGACCTGCGCGACGATTTCCAAGGTGGCCCTGCCGGAATTGCTCAAGCGCGGCTACAGCGAACGCATCGCGCTGGGCTCGCTCGCCACGGCCGGCACCCTGGGGATCCTGATCCCGCCGTCGATCACGATGGTGGTGTACGCCGTCGCCGCCGACGCTTCCATCATCCGCGTCTTCCTGGCCGGTTTCCTGCCGGGCTTCCTGCTGATGGCGCTGTTCTCCGGCTACATCGTGTGGTGGAGCCTGCGCCATCCCGACCAGGTGCCCCCGGCGGACGCACCCACGAGCTTCCTGCAGAAGATCCGGCTCTCCGGCAATTTGATCCCCTGCGCCGCATTGATCATCTTCATCGTGTGGGTGCTGCTCGCGGGCTGGGCGACGGCGACCGAATGCGCCGCCTTCGGCGTGCTGGGCTCGCTCGCGCTGGCCTGGTGGAGCAAGTCGCTGACCTGGGCCACGTTCTGGGAAGGCCTCATGGGCACGACGCGCAGCAGTTGCATGATCATGTTCATCCTGGCGGGCGCGGCCTTCCTGACCAAGACCATGGCCTTCACCGGCATCCCCCGCGTGCTCGCCGAGTGGGTGACCGCGCAGCACTTCTCGCCCTATGCCCTGATCGCCGTCCTCACGGTCGTCTACCTGGTGCTGGGCACGGCGCTGGACGGCATCAGCATGATCGTGCTCACCAGCGCGGTGGTGCTGCCCATGATCCAGAAGGCGGGCTTCGACCTGGTGTGGTTCGGCATCTTCATCGTGCTGCTGGTGGAGATCGCCGAGGTGACGCCGCCGGTGGGCTTCAACCTGTTCGTGCTGCAGAACATGACAGGCAAGGACAGCAACACGATTGCGCGCGCCGCGATCCCCTTCTTCGGCTGCCTGGTCGTCGCCATCGTGCTGATCACCGTGTTCCCGCAGATCGTGACGATCCTGCCCGACCTGGTGATGGGCAAGGAGAAGTAGGAGGTGGGAGGCGCTCGCCCTCCCAGGGGAATGGGTGCTCAGGCCGTCTCGCGTTCCGGCAACTGCGCCGCCAGCCGCGCGATCGCTGTCGCGACCTGCGCCACGCCCGCAACCGGATCGTCCGCGATGGCCAGCAGGTGGTCCATGCCTTCGACCTCGAGCAGCGCCGCATCCGGCCGGCCCGCCTGCAGCATGCGCGCATGCGCCACGGGCACCTGCTGGTCGGCGCTGCCGTGCAGGATCAGCACGGGCTGCGACAGGCCGGCGAGCACCTCCGGGGGGTCGTAGCGGAACCAGGAGACCAGATACGGCTGCACCGAGGGGCGGAACAGCAGCGTGAGCGCTTCGGGCGCATCGAAGACGAACTCCTCGGCCGCCAGGGCGTCGAGCGCGGCGAGCGCCGGAATTTCCAGCGGTTCCGGCAGCTTGCCCTGCAACTGGTCGCGGATCAGCTCGGACGCCTTCTGGCCGGCGCCCGCGATGGAGACCACGGCGACCGCTTCGGGCAGTTCGCGCGCAGCCAGCGCCGCGATCAGCGCGCCTTCGCTGTGGCCGGCCAGGAGCATGGGGCCGAAGCGCGCGTCGCTCGCCAGCGGCGCGGCCAGCGCGACGGCATCCTCGACCATGTGGCGAAAGCGCAGCTCGTCTTCGACCAGCCCGGGGCAGGAGCTCGCGCCCACGCCGCGCTTGTCGTAGCGCAGCGAAGCCAGCCCGCGCTCGGCCAGCGCCTGCGCCAGGCGCTTCATGTGGCCACCGGCTGCCGGCAGCAGTGCCGTGTTGCCGTCCCGGTCGGTGGGGCCCGACCCGGCGATCAGGAGCACGACCGGCCACGGGCCCTCGCCTTCGGGCAAGGCAATCGTGCCGCTCAGCTCGCAGCCGGGCGTGCTCACCGCGAGCGGTTCTTCGCGCATGGCATCACTGTAGCAAGCCCCCTGCAAGGCCCGCGTCGGACCGGAACCCGGCGCTTGTAGGCAGGCGTTCGCTCAGCGTGTACCGGCGACCCCGCACACCAGGGCGCCCGCCT
This sequence comes from Ramlibacter sp. G4-7, assembly GCF_057784995.1. Classification (NCBI taxonomy): domain Bacteria; kingdom Pseudomonadati; phylum Pseudomonadota; class Betaproteobacteria; order Burkholderiales; family Comamonadaceae; genus Ramlibacter; species Ramlibacter sp. G4-7. Next base: position 75,075 of record NZ_JBYNTT010000009.1, on the reverse strand, counting down.
CGTTCTCCTGCACGGCCCGCAGGTTCTTCGCCTGGGCCACTTCCATGTCGCGCGGGAGCGCCACCCCGTTCTTCACCGCCAGCACTTCGGCCATGATGCTCACGGCGATCTCGGCCGGCGTCTTGCTGCCGATGTAGATCCCGATCGGGCCGCGCAGCCGCTGCAGGTCGGCGGCGGAGACCTCGAAGTGTTCCACCATGCGCTGGTGCCGCGCCTCGTTGTTGCGCCGGCTGCCGATCGCGCCCACGTAGAAGGCGTCGGTCTTGAGCGCTTCCAGCAGCGCCAGGTCGTCGAGCTTGGGATCGTGCGTCAACGCGATGACGCAGCTGCGCCGGTCCGGGCGGAACGCCAGCACCACGTCGTCGGGCATCTCGCTCACGACCTGGGCACCCGCCACGCTCCAGGCGCCGCGGTATTCCTCGCGCGGGTCGCACACCGTCACCGCGAAGCCGCTGAAGAGGGCCATGGTCGCCAGGTATTCGGTCAGCTGGCCGGCCCCGATCAGCAGCATCCGGTACTCGGGCCCGAAGGTGTTGACGAGAACGCCGCCTGCCAGGCTCAGCTCCTGCGGCGCGTCCGCTTCTTCCAGCGTGACGGCACCATCGGCCAGTTGCACCGTGCGGCGCATCAGCCGGCCCGCTTCCAGCGATTGCACCAGGCGATCCAGCGCGTCACCGTCCGGATCGTATTCCAGCAGCAGTTCCAGCGTGCCACCACAAGGCAGGCCGAAGCGGTGCGCCTCGTCGGCGGTCACGCCGTACTTGACGAAGCCCGGCGGGCCGGACGGGATCTGGTGCCCGGGCTCCGTGCCCGCGTAGGCTCGCGTGTGCCGGTAGATCAGGTCGTCCTCGATGCAGCCGCCGGAGACGGAGCCCACCACCGCGCCGTCTTCCGCCAGGGCCATGATGGAGCCGATCGGACGCGGAGAGGAGCCCCAGGTGCGCACCACGGTCGCCAGCAGCGCGCGCTTGCCGGCCAGGCGCCAGTCCCGCAGGGTGCGCAGCACCATCACGTCCAGGTTTTCCATCCTTGCTCCTTGGGCAGGCTCAGAAGGCGTACACGGCGCTGGCGCCCAGCAGCCAGGTGCGGCCCGGCGCCGGTTCGAAGTAACGCTGGTTGCCTTCGTTCACGATCACCGAGCCTATATAAGACTTGTCCGCCAGGTTGTCGAGGCGCAGGAATTCCCTGAAGGTCCAGCGGTTGACCACCTGCGTGGCCGACACGCGCAGGTTGAACACCGTCGAAGCGGCTGCGAAGTCGCTGTTGCGGTCGTCCACGGCCATCTTGCCCACGTGCCGCAGCTCCAGCGCGGTCTCCAGGCCCCAGGGCCGGTGCTTGTAGGCGAGCTCGGCGTACGCGCTGAAACGCGGGATGCCGGGGATGCGGTTGCCGGCGGCGACCTGGTTGTTCGGCGGCGGGCAGGCGGTGGAGACGCAGGTGAACCCGGTCTCGTAGCTGGCGTCCAGCCAGGTCAGCGCCGCATAGGTCGACCACGACTGCGTGAGGGCGCCGCTGGCGGCCAGCTCGAAGCCGCGGCGCAGGGTCTCGGCCGCGTTGCGGAAGGTGCTGCGGCCGCCGCTGTTGGTGGCCACCACGATCTCGTCGCTGGTCTTGGCCTGGAACAGCGCCGCATTGACCTGCCAGCCGGCGACAGGCTCGGCCTTGGCGCCGAGCTCCCACTGCCGGCTCCTGGCCGGCTGCAGGCCGAAGTTCAGCCCCGGCTGGCCGTCGGGCCGGTAGGACAGCTCGTTGAAGGTCGGCGTCTCGAAGCCCTTGCCCACCGAGGCGTACAGGTTCAGCCGGTCGCTGGCGTGGTACACGACGCCCAGCACGGGCGTCGTCGCCGAGTACTCGACCTGGCCGCTGTCGTCGCGGTTGGCGCCCACGATGAAGCGGTCGCGCGACTCGAACTTCACCTGCGAGTGGCGCAGGCCCGCGGTGAAGCTGAAGCGCTCGCCTTCCCACACACCCTGCGCGTACTGGTCGAAGCTGCGCACGCGGTTGTCCTCGTTGCGCCGCTGCACGCCCATCACGCCCAGCGTCGGGCCCACGAAGTTCTGGAAGCCCTGGCGGTGTTCCTGCAGGTCGTCGCCATACAGGCCCGCGGTGAAGGTCAGGCCGCCGCCCCAGGCGCGCGTGCGCGCGATCCACTGGCCGTCCACGCCGCGGTAGTCGCGGTCCAGCACGATCACGCCGCCGGGATGCGTGATCGGCGCCTGCACGCCCACGGGAATGGCCTGGAACTGCTCGGTGCTGCGCGTGCCACCCCAGGTGGTGAGCTTCAGGCCGTGCACCTCGTTCAGGCGGTGCTCGATGATGGCGCCCACCTGCTGCTGGTTCACCGACTTGCGGGTGTTGAATTGCAGCGCCGCGGGGCTGGCCTGCTGCGGGTCGCGTTCGAACTCGGGCCGCGTGAGGCCCAGCGGGTCCTGCACCTGCGCCATGTCCACCGCGTTGGCCACGAAGGTCACGCGCGTGTCGGGCGAGGCCTGCCAGCGCGCCTTGGCATTGAGGCCGTTGCGCCTGGCCGCGCTGTGCTCGCGAAAGCCGTCGGTCTGGAAGTGCGCCGCATCTACGTTCCAGTTCCACGCGCCCTGCTCGCCGGCGAAGCGCACGTTCTCGCGCTGCACGCCGTCGCTGCCGAAGGCGGCGCTGCCTTCGACCTGCAGGCCCGGCAGGCCGTCGGCCGTGGTCAGCGCGATCACGCCGCCGGAGGAATTGCCATAGAGCGCGGAGAAGGGCCCACGCAGCACCTCCAGCCGGCCCGCGGAGGACAGGTCGAAGTGGGAGACCTGCCCCTGGCCGTCGGGCATGGTGGCGGGGATGCCGTCCGAATACAGGCGGATGCCGCGCACCCCGAAGGTGGAGCGCGCGCCGAAGCCGCGCACCGAGATCTGCAGGTCCTGCGCATAGTTCTGGCGATTGAGCGCCAGCACGCCCGGCACGCGCACCAGCGGCTCCGACAGGTTCACCTGCAGCTGCGCGTTGCGGATCTGCTCGCCCGTGACCACGTCCACCGAGGCCGGCGTGTCGAAGGCCTGCTGCGCCACGCCCGGCGTCGGCGTGACGACGATGGGCCGCAAGGTCCCGCCGGACGGGGTGGTGGTTTGCGCTGCCGCCTGCAAGGCGGCCAGGGCCGCCAGGGCGAGGACCGACTTCTTCATGGTTCTCCTCCGATCATTGTGTGTTCAGCCGGGTCCGGGCGGCCCCCGGCGCGGGGTTCCGCGCTGCGGGTCGTAGCCCCAGAGCGCGAGCAGGAAGAAGGCGATCGCGCAGCCCGCGACGATCGCCAGGCTTTCGCCCAGCACCTGGCCATAGAGCGCGAAGCGCATCGCTTCCACGGCGTGCGTGAAAGGATTGAAGCGGGCAATGCCGTGCACGATCCACGCGCCCGATTCCTGCAGCTTCCACAAGGGATACAGCGCCGTGCTGAGGAAGAACATGGGGAAGATCACGAAGTTCATCGTGCCGGCGAAGTTCTCCAGCTGCTTCACGTACACCGAGAGCACCAGGCCCAGCGCACCGAGCATCAGCGCCGCGAGCAGGAACACCGGCAGCGCGAACAGCACGTGCGCCGGCGCCAGCTCGATGCCGAACAGCCACGCGGCGACCAGGAAGGCGAGCATCTGCGCGAGCGACAGCGTGGCGCCCCCGAGCAGCTTGCAGGCGAGGATCCACCAGCGCGGCAGCGGCGCCGTGAGCAGCAGGCGCATCACGCCCATCTCGCGGTCGTAGACCATGGCCAGCGAACTCTGCATGCCGTTGAACAGCGCCACCATCCCGAGCAGTCCGGGCACCAGGTAGACGCGGTACTCGATGTAGGTGTCGTAAGGCGGCGTGATGGCGACGCCGAACACGTTCTGGAAACCGGCGGCGAACACCAGGAACCACAGCAGCGGCCGCACGAGTGCGGACAGCAGCCGGCCCGGCTGGCGCGCGAAGCTGTTCAGCTCGCGGCCGGCCACCGCGCGCAGCGCGCGAAGGGCATGCGCGGTGCGCATCAGGAATCCTCCCCCAGGCTTGTCCGCGGCGCGGCCTGCGCCTGCCCCCGCCGCAAGCGGAGGGGGCAGGCGCCCGCAGACGACCGAACCGTGCTCATCCCGCCTTGCAGCCGCTCTCGGCGGCGTCGAAACCCAGCGTATCCAGCGTGCTGCGCGGATGCAGGAAACCTTCCAGCGGCGCGGTCTCGGCGACGCCGGTGCCGTACGCGAGCAGCAGCGGCTGGCGCAGCTGGCCGTCCCAGCCGCGGAAGGTGAGGCGCTGGCCCTTGTAGCCGTCCACGGCGACCGCACCCTGGCGCAGCGCCTGCAGCTGCTGCGCCGGCGTCGCCTTGGCGAAGGTGCCGGTCACCTCGGCGGCCGCGCGCACGGCGATCCAGCTGGCCCAGTCGTAGCTGCCCATGGGCCGGTTCGTGCGGCGCAGGAAGCGGCGGGACAGCTGCGGCGCGCCGTCACGCTCCCACAGCGCATGCCAGGCCTGCGCCGTCAGGCCGTTGCTGCCGACCACGGGGCGCGGCAACACGGTCTGGTACGGCACCTCGCGCGCGAACTCGCCCTGCGCGTCGAGGACGACGATCGCGTCGTACTCGCGTTCGGCGGTCAGCAGGCGCACGTTGCCCAGGGCACGCTCGCGCGGATCGTTCGACAGCTTGAAGGGCTTCTGTGCCACCGGCTTGACGCCGAAGCGCCGGGCCGCGCGCTGCCAGGCAGCGAGCAGCAGCGCGTCGCCGGGGGTCGGCCCGACGAGCACCAGCGGCCGCGCCCACTTGCGCGCCACCAGCAGTTGCGCGATCGCATCCATCTGCATCGCGTGGCTGGGCAAGGTGTGCAGCAGCTGCGGCGCGCACTGCGCCGCGCGCAGCGCGTCCTCGGGCGCGGCGGCGTTGTACAGGATCACGTCCTTGCCGCGGGCCGCGGCGGCCACGGCCGCGACGCCCGCGGCGGGCAGTTCCAGCACCACGTGGCCCACGCCCTGGCGCAGCAGCTGCTCGAGCAGCCCAGGCAGGCCCGCGGCGTTGGCCGCTTCCAGCGGCAGCAGGCGGCTGTCGGTGAGGCCCGCCCCCTGCAGGATGAAGGCACTGTCGTTCAGGGCGATCTGCGCGGCCGGCGCCGAGCGCCCCAGCGGCGCATCGGGAAAGCCGCGCTGCAGGACGGTGGGGTCGTAGCGCTCGTCGTCGGCCTGGGTGAGCAGGCCGACGACGAAGGTGTGGCCCGGCTGGGACCAGGCCGGCGCGGCCGCGGCGGCGAGCAGGGACGCGAGGAACGGTCGGCGGCGCATTCAGTGCTTCCAGGCGTAGCGCACGCCGATCCCGACCGTGCGCGGCGCGCCGGGGGCGATGAAGCGCGCGGCGGCGGGCTCTGCGCCCGCTTGCACGGGCTGCCCCGCGGGAAAGAGGTCGAGGTTGCCGCTGGCGGAATTAGCATAGCGGCGGTCGAAGACGTTGTTCACGCGCAGCCAGGCCTCCCAGCCGGCGGCGAACTGCCAGCTCGCGCGCACGTTCGCCAGCGCATGGCCCGCCAGCCGTCCGAGTTCGGGGCGCGTGCCGCTCTCGTTGCCACCGACGGCCTGGTCGCCGGCGACGAGCCAGTCCAGGCCGAGGCGCAGCGACGGCAGCGCGCGCCAGTCCAGGGCGAGCTTGAACAGCTGGCGCGGCAGTCCCGCGATGCGGGTGCCCGGGGAGAAGGTGTTGGGCTGCGCGTCGGTGCTCAAGGGCCCGGGCAGCACTCCGCTGGACTGGTAGGTGGCCGACAGCGCGCTGTAGCTGACCATCCAGTCGACGGCGCCCTCGCGTCCCGTGCTGGCGAGCTCCACGCCCTGGCGGCGCGTGCGGTCCACGTTGGTGAAGAAACCGGCCTGCGACACGCCGGAGCGGGCGAAGAGGATGTCGTCCCGGTTGTCCGTGCGGAACAAGGCCGCGGACCACTGGGTGCGCGCGCCCAGGCGTCCACGCAGGCCCGCTTCGATGGTGCGGCTCACCACCTGGCGCAGGAAGGGATCCGCCTGCAGCCCCGTCGGCAGCGTGCAGGGCCGGGCCGGGTCCGCGCAGCCCAGTTCCAGCGCCGTGGGCACGCGGTTGCCCTGCGACGCGCTGGCGAAGAGGGTGAGCCTGTCGCTGGCGACGTGCGTGACGCCCAGCGCGGGATTCAGCCGGTTGTAGCGAAAGCTTTCGCGGGTGGCCGGCGCCGGCTGGCCGAGGTCGTTGCGCACCTGCACCAGGTTCCAGCGCAAGGAGGGGGTCAGCTGCGTGGCCGGCGACAGCGCGAAGACATCGGAGGCGAACAGCGCGAAGCGGGTGGTGCGCCCGCGCAAGGACACCTCGTGCGTCTCGCCCGCGCCAGGCACGGGAACCGCGTTGCGGTTCGCATCGAACACCGCCGGCTCGCTGAACTGGTCGTGCTGCAGCCGGCTGGCCGCGAGCTCGGTGCCGACCACGAACTGGTGGCTGCCGCGGCGCGCGTTCCATTGCAGCGCGAGCCCGGCCTCCTGCTGGCGCGAGCGGCTGCGGTTGAAGGTTGCTGCCTCGCCGGCAAAACCCGGGTCCGAGGGATCGCTGCAGGCCGGCGTGGCCGGATCGGCGCTGCAGCCTGCCAGCCACTGCGGCCAGTCCTCGGAGACGTCCCCGGTGCTGCCGTCGCGGCCACCGCCGCGCAACCAGGCCTGGCCGGACACGCTGGTGTCCGCGTCGAAATAGCGGCTGCCCTGCACGGTGAGCAGCGCGTCGCTGTTGCGCGTGCGGTCCGGCGTGGTGTACACCGCGCGCCAGTCCACCGCCGCCAGCGATTCGTTCAGCAGGCCGTTGCCCGTGAGCTTGCTGCCCGCCACGAGCAGGCTGACACTCCAGTCGCTGTCGTCCTGGACCCGGCCGCCCTTGAGGAACACCTGGGCCAGCTTGCCGGGCGAGCGGTCCCGCCAGCCGTTCTCGTCGAAGGCCGTGGCCGCCGCGAAGAAGTGGGTGCCGTCCGCGGCGCGCGTTCCCTGCGAGAAGTCGACGCGCTTGCGCTGCCCGCTGCCGACCGAGAACTCCACGGCGCCGCCGGGATGGGTCCAGCCCGACTTCGTGGTCAGCACCAGCGCGCCGGCCAGCGTGTTCAGGCCGTACAGCGGGTTGGACCCGGGCACCAGCACCAGGTCGGCGATGGCCGCATCCGGCAGCAGGTCCCAGTTCACCACGTCGCCGAAAGGCTGGTTCATGCGCACGCCGTCCAGGTACAGCGACAGGCCTTGCGGCGTGCCGAGCGTGGGCGACAGGCGCTGGCCGCGGTAGCTGAGGTCGACCTGGAAAGGGCTGCCCTGCACGTCGCTGGTGGCCACGCCCTGCAGGCGCCGGTTCATGAACTCGGGCAGCGTGGGCGCACCCGCTTCGCGCCGCGCCGCCTCGCCGGCCTGCTGTGCGTTGCCCGGATAGAGCGCACGCGGCACGCCGAAGCCGGGCAGCGGCGCCTGCTGGATGACGTCCACCTGGGGCAGCGACTGGCCGGTGTCCACCTGCGCGTGCAGCGCCGGCGCCGCGACGGCGCCGGCCAGCGCACACGAGCTGGCGAAACCCAGCCCGCGCCTCACTCGCCCACCACCGGCATGTACGGCAGGCGCCCGACCGGGACGGTGCGTATGCCCTTGAGCGTGGCCGTGTCGACGATCGTGAGGTCGTCGGACTGGCCGTTGGTGACGTACAGGCGGCTGCCGTCGCGCGACACCGCCAGGCCCCAGGGACGCTTGCCCACCAGGACATAGGACTTGACCTGGCGCGATGCGACGTCCACCACCGCGACGTGGTTGGCGCGGCCCAGGGCCACGTACGCCGTCTTGCCGTCCGGCGACAGGGCCATCCCGACCGGGCTGACGTCCTCGCTGCGCATGCCTTGCGGCAGGAAGGCGATGCGTCCCTGCACCGTGTGGTCGCTGGTGCGGATCACGCTGACGCTGGCATCGAGCTCGTTGCTGACCCACAGCTCGCCGCCGGCGAGCAGGAAGCGCCGCGGGCGCTTGCCGACGGTGATGTTCTGCAGGACCTTGCGGCCGGCGACGTCGATCACGTGCACGAGGTTGGCCACTTCGGAGGTCACGTACACCAGCTTGCCGTCCGCGCTGGCCAGCACGCCTTCGGGTTCGGCGCCGATCTTCACCTGGAACAGCTTCCTGCGTGCGCCCAGGTCGTAGGCGGTGAGGGCCGCGTCTTCCTCGTTGGACACGTACAGGGTGCGGCCGTCCGGGCTGATGTCGAAGGCCTCGGGATCTTCGCCCACGTCGAGCCGCGCCACGACCTTGCGCGCGGCGGGGTCCCACACGGCGATCACGTGGTCGTCGCCGCAGGCCACCAGCAGCTGCTTGCGGTCGCGCGTCCACTGCATGTGGCGCGGCCGTTTGCACACCACGGGGGCCGCCACCTGCTCGCCCTTGGCCGCATCGAGGACGGTGATGGTGTTGTCCTTCTCGGACGAGACGTAGACCTGCCCCGCGGCGTGGGCAGCGCCAGCCGCCAGCACGCCCAACACGCACAGCAGGGGCCGCACGCCCCGTTCAAGCCATCGCATTCTTCTGCCCTCCGGTCATCTTGAGGAAAGCCCCTTGCAGCGTGGCCTGCCCTTGCGCCTCGCACAGTTCGCGCACGCCTCCGTCCCACAGCAGCTTGCCCTTGTGCAGCACCAGGACGCGTTGGGCCCGTTCCGCCTCGTCGACCAGGTGCGTGGCCCACAGCACGCCAAGGCCGCGCTCGCTGCGCGCCTGCAGCACTTCCTCCAGCAGCTGCGCGCGCGAGGCGGGGTCGAGCCCCACCGTGGCCTCGTCCATGAGCAGCAGCTTCGGCTCGTGCAGCAAGGCGCGCACCAGTTCCACCTTGCGGCGGTTGCCGCCGGACAGCTCGCGCGCCGGCTTGCCGGCGAGCTCCGTGAGCCCGAAGCGGCGCAGCAGCTCCTCGATACGGGGGCGAGACAGCGACGACGGCAGGCCGTGCAGGTCGGCGTGGAAGCGCAGGCTCGCGCGCACCGTGAGGTTCAGGTCCAGCGCGGGCTGCTGGAACACCACGCCCAGCTGCGCCAGGGCGCGCACGGGCTCGCGCCGCATGTCGGCACCCAGCACTTCCACGGCGCCGCTGTCGGCGACGTACAAGCCCGTGAGCAGCTGGAACAAGGTCGTCTTGCCCGCCCCGTTGGGCCCGAGCAGCGCCACCATCTCGCCCGGCGCGACGGCGAGCGTCACGGCATCGAGGGCCTGCGTGCGGCCGTAGCGCTTCGACACATCGCGGCAACGGAGCACGGCCTCCATCTTCATTCGGCCCGGATCCCGAGCCCCAGCCGCGCCAGCAGCTGCCGCTCGCGCGCGCTCACCTCGTGCACGTAGCGCCCATAGTCGGCGGGGCCCAGGTACTCCGGGTCCATGTCGTACTTGGCGAGTTCCTGCAGGTGCAGGGGATCGAACAGCGCGCTGCGGAAGGCGTCGTGCAGCTTGCGCACCACCGCCGGATCGCCGCCCGCGGGCATGCCGATCCCATAGGGCGAGGTGTAGACCGCCTCCGTGTAGCCCAGCTCGCCCATGGTGGGGACCTGCGGCCAGCGCTTGCTGCGCTGGGCGTTGAAGTTGGCCAGCAGGCGCAGCTTGCCCGTCTCCACGTAGGGGGCGAAGCCGGTGGAGTTGACGCCCACCATCAAGGTCCTGGTCGCCACGGCGAGCATCTGGTCGGCGGTGCCCTTGTACGGCACGTGGATGTAGCGCACCCCTTCGCGCGAGAGCACGTCTTCCATCGCCAGGTGCGCCGTGCTGCCGATGCCGGTGGAGCCCACCGTGAGGCGGCCGGGGTTCGCGTGCCCCCAGGCGACCAGGTCGGCGAAGGACTGGAAGGCGCTGTCCGCCGGCACCACGATGCCGAAGGTGACGCCCGAGATCTGGATGACGGGCGTGATGTCGCGCAGCGGGTCCCAGTTCACCTTGCGCTGCAGCGCGGCGCGGTACAGCGTGAGCGGCAACTGCCCCAGCACGTAGCCGTCCGGCGCCGCGTTGTGCAGGGCCGGTCCCACCAGCGTGCCCGCGGCGCCCGGCCGGTTCTCGATGATGACCGGCTGGCCCAGCGGGCGGCTCGCCAGGTCCGCCAGGATGCGCATGGTGATGTCCGTCTGCCCGCCCGCCGGCCAGGGGACGATCAGTGTGATCGGTCGCGCCGGATAACTGGCCGCTTGCGCCAGGGCGAGCGCCGGCATCGCCACGGCACCCGCGGCCGCGCCCAGCAGCGCGCGGCGGGTCCAGAGCGTGCGGGTGGCGACCGGCATGGCGTCCTCAACGGGCCAGCATCAACAGCGCCAGCAGCACGAGCACGCCGAACGCGATCCACACCCACAGCGGCATGCGCCGTGCCGGAACGGCCGCAGCGGCTCCACCGGCCGGCAGCGCCGCCTCCGCCGCCACCGCCTGCGGGTGGCGGCGCTGCATCTCCTGGTCGAAGCGGCGGAAGAAGTCCTCCGCCATCGACTTCGCCACGCCGTCCACGAGGCGCTGGCCGACCTGCGCGATCTTGCCGCCCACCTGCGCCTGCGCGGTGTAGGCCAGCTCGCAGCCGGCGCCTTCCACGGCCGGCGCGAGCTTCACCTTGGCCGTCCCCTTGCCGAAGCCGGCCGCCCCGCCCTGCCCTTCGAAGCCGAGGGTGTAGCTGTTGGGCGGCAGCACGTCCACGAGCTGGATCTTGCCGTTGAAGCGCGCCGACACCGGCCCGATCTTCACGCCCATGCCGATGGCGTACTGGTTCTCGCCGGTCGCCTCCACCTTGTCGCAGCCGGGGATGCACAGCTTGAGCACTTCCGGATCGTTCAGCGCGTCCCAGGCCTGTTGCTGGGTGACCGCGAGATGGCGGCTGCCTTGCATGTCCATATGTCGTCGTCCGTTCTAGTTGTCGAGCAGCTCGGCCAGGCTGCGTGCCAGGTCCTGCAGCTTTTCCAGGTTGTGCACCGCCAGCATGGCGTGCGCGTGCCGGTGCAGCACGGCCGCGCCCCGCGCGAGCGGAGCATAGCCTTCGAAGCGCAGCAGCGGGTTGAGCCACAACAAGCGGCGACAGCGATGCGTCAGCCAATCGAGTTCGCGCCCCAGGTCCTCGGGCTCGCCGGTGTCCAGGCCGTCGCTGATCACCAGGACCAGGGTGCGGCGGCCGACCAGCCGCCGGGCATGGCGTTCGCGCAGCGTCGCGAGCGAGGCGCCCAGGCGCGTGCCGCCGGCGAAGTCGTCGATCGCAGCGCCCGCCGCGGCCAGCATCGCATCGGTATCGGCCTGGCGGAAGGCGGGCGTGAGGTCGGTGAGGTGGGTGCCGAACGCGAACACGTCCCGGCGCCGATGCGCGCGCGTGGCGGCATGCAGGAAGGCGAGCAGCAGGCGCGCGTAGCGCTCCATGGAGCCGGACACGTCGACCAGCACCAGCAGCGGCAGCGGCGCGCGCCGGCGCTGCATGCGCCGCAGCACCAGCAGCTCGCCGCCGGTGTGGCCGGCGTGCCGCATCGTGCGCGCCCAGTGCAGCTGCGCGCCCCGGCCGCCGGGGCGCATGCGCCGTTGCTCGAACTCGGGCACCGGCAGCGCGATGTCGCGCGCGAGCTGCTCGACCAGGTGGAACTCGCTGCCGGTGAGGCCGTTGAAGTCCGCGTGCTTCAGGCGCGCCATCTCGCTGGCGGTCATCGCCGCGTCGAAGTCGACCTCGCGCTCCGGCTTGCGCTCGGCGCCGCCGAAGCGCTTTTGCGGCGCCAGCGCCTCGCCAACGCGCGGCCGCTTGGCGGGCTCCTTGCGCCCTTGCGCCGAGGGCAGCATCTGCGCGAGCAGCTTGTGCGCCACGGCGGGGTCGCGGAAGAAGGCGTCGAACAGTTCGCGGAAGACGCCGCGCTCCTGTTCGCGGCTGACCAGCACGGCCTCCATGGCCGCGCCGAGGTCGTCCTTGCGCACGACGCCCACGAGCCCCGCCGCTTCCTGCGCCAGCGCGATGCGCGCGCTGTCCACGCGCAGGCCGGCGCGGCGCAGCGCCCGGCCGAAGCCCGCGATGTTGTCGGCCAACTTGCCGCTGCGCGCATCACCGAGGGTGGCCATGGCAGGCGTTGCGGCTCAGGCCGCCTGCGGTTCGGGTTTGAGCAGCTCGCCCGCCAGCTGCGGCGTCAGCGCGGCCACGTCCTCGCGCTGCTTGAACAGGATGCCCGCGGTGTCGGCCACCACCTCCGGATCGAGGGCCAGGGTGTCGAGCGCGACCAGGGCCTTGGCCCACTCCACGCTCTCGGCGATGCCCGGGGCGCGCTGGAAGGCGTTGGCGAAAGGCTGGCTGCGCAGGCGGCCGACGAACTCCGCCACCTGCCGCGACAGGGCCTCGCTCGCCTCCGGCACGCGGGCGCGCACGATGGCGAGCTCGCGCTCGCGCTCGGGATAGTCCAGCCAGTGGTAGAGGCAGCGGCGCTTGACCGCGTCGTTCAGCTCGCGCGTGCGATTGCTGGTCAGGATGGTAACCGGCGTGGCGTGGGCGCGGATGGTGCCGATCTCGGGGATGCTGACCTGGTACTCGCCCAGGTACTCCAGCAGGAAGGCCTCGAAAGGTTCGTCGGCCCGGTCGACCTCGTCGATCAGCAGCACGGCGCCGGGCTCGGGCGCCTGCAAGGCCTGCAGCAAGGGGCGGCGAATGAGGTAGCGGTCCTGGTAGACCTCGCGCTCGACCTGGTCGGCGCTTTCCTTGCCCTCGACGGCGCGCATGTGCAGCAGCTGCGCCGCGTAGTTCCACTCGTAGAGCGCCTCGCGCAGCTCCAGTCCGTCGTAGCACTGCAGCCGCAGCAGGGTGCGCTGCAAGGCCGTGGCGAGCGACTTGGCCAGCTCCGTCTTGCCGACGCCGGGTTCGCCTTCGAGCAGCAGCGGCCGCTGCAGCTTCAGCGCGAGGAAGACCGCCGTGGCCAGGCGGCGCTCGGCGTAATAGCCGGCCGCGACGAGGGACTGCTGCAGGGCATCGATGGAGGAGAAGGGCGCGGTCATGGCTGCATTATTGGTCCGTGGCCGGCGATGGCCCCCCTCCCGCTTGCGGGAGAGGGCTGGGGTGAGGGAATGGGCCGCCTGCCCTCACCGCAGCCCTCTCCCCAGGGGGAGAGGGAGAAGCGCCGCAAGGCCACGGGCGCTAAGCCAGCGCCTTCGCGACCGCCCGCTGCGTCAGCACCGAGATCAGGTTCGCCCGGTACGCGGCGCTGGCATGCAGGTCGGCCGAAAGTTCGCTCGCGTCGACCTTGACGGCTGCCGCCGCCTCCGGCGTGAAGCTCTTCGTGAGTGCCTGCTCCAGGCCCGCGTGGCGGAACACGCCGTTGCCGCCGCCGGTGACCGCGACGCGCACGCCGGCGTCGGTCTGCGCCACGCACACGCCGATCAGGGCGAAGCGCGAGGCCGGCTGCTTGAACTTGAGGTAGGCCGCGCGCCTGGCCTGCGGGAAGCTCACCGAGGTGATCAGCTCGCCGTCCTGCAAGGCGGTGGCGAACATGCCCTGGAAGAAGTCGTCGGCCGCGATCTTGCGCTGGGTGGTGTGGATCGTCGCGTTGAGCGCCAGCGCGCCCGCCGGATAGCAGGCCGCGGGATCGTTGTTGGCGAGCGAGCCGCCGATGGTGCCCATGGCCCGCACCTGGCGGTCGCCGATGCCGCTGGCCAGCTCCGCCAGCGCCGGGATCGCCGCCTTGACCTCGGGGCTGGACGCGACGTCCGCATGCCGCGTCATGGCGCCGATCACGAGCGCGTTGCCCTCGCGCCGGACGCCGGCCAGTTCGGCGATGCCGCCCAGGTCGACCAGCGTCTCGGGCTGCGCGAGCCGCAGCTTCATCGAAGCCAGCAGGGTCTGGCCGCCGGCCAGCACCTTGGCGCCGCCGGCGCCGGCTGCACGCGTGGCGTCGGCCAGCGAGGACGGACGTTCGAAGGTGAATGCATACATGGTGGTGTCTCCTTCGTGTTCAGGGCTTGGCGGCCTGGATGGCTTCCCACACGCGCGCCGACGTGGCGGGCATGTCGAGGTCCTTGACGCCCAGCGGCCGCAGCGCGTCCAGCACGGCGTTGATGACGGCCGGCGGCGAACCGATGGCGCCCGCCTCGCCGCAGCCCTTGGTGCCCAGCGGGTTGTGCGTGCACGGGGTGCAGACGGTGTCCAGCTTGAAGGACGGCATGTCGTCCGCGCGCGGCAGTGCGTAGTCCATGAAGGAGCCGGTCAACAGCTGGCCCGTCTCCTTGTCGTACACGCAGTTCTCCAGCAGCGCCTGGCCTATGCCTTGCACCAGCCCGCCGTGCACCTGGCCCTCGACGATCATGGGGTTGATGATGGTGCCGAAGTCGTCCACCGCGGTGAAGCGGTCGATCTTCACGACACCCGTCTGCGGGTCCACCTCCACCTCGCAGATGTAGGTGCCGGCCGGGAAGGTGAAGTTGGTCGGGTCGTAGAAGGCCGTCTCGTTCAGCCCCGGCTCCAGCTTGTCCAGCGGATAGTTGTGCGGCACGTAGGCCGTCAGCGCCACCTGGCCGAAGGTGACCTTCTTGTCGGTCCCCTTGACCTTGAACTCGCCGTTGCTGAACTCGATGTCGCCCTCGCCGGTCTCCATCAGGTGCGCGGCGATCTTCTTCGCCTTGGTCTCGATCTTGTCCAGCGCCTTCATGATGGCGGCGCCGCCCACCGAGATGGAGCGCGACCCGTAGGTGCCCATGCCGAACGGCACGCGGCCCGTGTCGCCGTGCACGACGTCGACGTTTTCCACCGGGATGCCCAGGCGCGCCGCCACCACCTGCGCGAAGGTGGTCTCGTGGCCCTGGCCGTGGCTGTGCGAACCGGTGAACACCGTGACGCTGCCGGTGGGATGCACGCGCACCTCGCCGCACTCGAACAGGCCCGCCCGCGCGCCCAGCGCGCCGGCGATGTTCGACGGCGCGATGCCGCAGGCCTCGATGTAGCTGCTGTAGCCGAGGCCGCGCCTGAGGCCCTTGGCCTCGCTGGCCTTGCGCCGCTGCTCGAAGCCCTTCACGTCCGCCAGCGCGTTGGCCTTGAGCATGGCGCCGACGTAGTCGCCGGTGTCGTACTGCAGCGCCACCGGCGTCTGGTAGGGGAAGGCCGTGATCATGTTGCGCTCGCGGATCTCGTCCTGCGGGATGTTCATCTCCCAGGCGCAGCGCGACACCAGCCGCTCCAGCACGTAGGTGGCTTCGGGCCGGCCGGCACCGCGGTAGGCGTCCACGGGCGCCGTGTTGGTGAACCAGGCATCCACTTCCACGTAGATCTGCGGCGTCGTGTACTGGCCGGCCAGCAGCGTCGCGTACAGGATGGTGGGCACCGCCGTCGAGAAGGTCGACAGGTAGGCGCCCAGGTTCGCGTCCGTGTGCACGCGCAGCGCCAGGAACTTGCCCTGGCTGTCCAGCGCCATCTCGGCATGCGTGACGTGGTCGCGGCCGTGCGCGTCCGACAGGAAGGACTCGCTGCGGTCGGCCGTCCACTTGATCGCGCAGTTGAGCTGCCTGGCCGCCCAGGTCAGCGCCACGTCCTCCGCGTACAGGAAGATCTTGGAGCCGAAGCCGCCGCCCACGTCCGGGGCGATCACGCGCACCTTGTGCTCGGGCAGGCCCAGCACGAAGGCCGTCATCAGCAGGCGCTCCACGTGCGGGTTCTGGTTGGCGACGTAGAGCGTGTAGTCGTCGGTCGCACGGCTGTAGGCACCGATGGCCGCACGCGGCTCGATCGCGTTGGGGATCAGCCGGTTGTTGGTGAGGTCCAGCTTGGTCACGTGCGCCGCCTTGGCGAACACCGCGTCGACCTGGGCCTTGTCGCCGATCGCCCACTGGTAGCAGCGGTTGTCCGGCGCGGCGTCGTGCAGCGCGGTCGCCTTGGCGGCGTCGCGCACGTCGACCACGGCCGGCAGCACGCCGTAGTCCACCACCACGGCCTCGGCCGCATCGCGTGCCTGCTGCAGCGTGTCGGCCACCACCATGGCGACGTGGTCGCCGACGTAGCGCACCTTGCCCTGGGCCAGCACCGGGTGCGGCGGCTCCTTCATGGGCTGGCCGTCCGTGCTGGTGATCAGCCAGCCGCAGGGCAGGCCATTGACCTTGCCGGCCATGTCCGCGCCGGTGAACACCCGCGCGACGCCCGGCATGGAAGCGGCACGCGAGGTGTCGATCGACTGGATGGTGGCGTGCGCATGCGGCGAGCGCACGAACACGGCGTAGCGCTGGTTGGGCAGGTTGATGTCGTCGGTGTACTGGCCGCTGCCCGTCAGGAAGCGGTAGTCCTCGCGCCGGCGGTAGGACTCGCCGATGTGGGGCAGCTGGGCGAAAGTCTCGTTGGCACCCATGGCGTTCTCCTCAGGCCTTGCCGGCCATGGCCGCCTGGCCCTGCTGCACGGCCTTCACGATGTTCTGGTACCCGGTGCAGCGGCACATGTTGCCTTCGAGCTGCTCGCGGATCTGCGATTCGCTGGCGTTCGGATGGCGCTGGCACAGGTCCAGCGAGCTCATGACCATGCCGGGGGTGCAGAAGCCGCACTGCAGGCCATGGCACTCCTTGAAGGCCGCCTGCATGGGGTGCAGCGTGCCGTCGGCGGCGGCCAGGCCTTCGATGGTGGTGATCTCGGCGCCCGGATGCTGGGCGGCGAGCGTGTTGCAGGACTTGATGGCCCGTCCGTTCACGAGCACGGTGCAGGCGCCGCACTGCGCCGTGTCGCAGCCCACGTGGGTGCCGGTCAGGCGCAGGTGTTCGCGCAGCGCGGTGACCAGGAGCGTGTTGGGCGCGACGTCGACGCTCGCCGCCTTCCCGTTGACCTTGAGTGATACCAGCATGTCTTGTCTCTCCTGTGGGGGCCGGGGCAGCCATTGTTGAATTGGGACCCCACCCCTTTCCTAGGCGAAACCCTAGGTGGCAGGGGCAGTGGCGCGAAATTCTCAAAATGGAACAATGCAGCCTGCGGGCGTGCGCGACGCTGCCCGACAGGAGACAAGGACGGGGCGTGGCCATGGGCGATGCGGGGACCGGTGCGGCGCAGGACCGCCTGCTGCAGATCGAGCGGGCGCGCCGCGCCGTGATGGAGGAAGGCGCGTCCATGACCGACGTGCTCGTCCGTGGCTGGTACGAGGGCGCCTGGATCGAGCGTTCCTGGCGCCGCTGCCTCGGCAAGGGCCGCCGGCCGCAGGAGCAGATCACCTTCGACCTCGTCCCCGAGCAGCATATGCGCCGGGTCGCGGAGGCGAACCACACGCTCGTGACGGCGGCACGGCCCGTACTGGAGCAGCTCGGCCGTGCAATCGCCAGCACCCGCTACTTCGCCATCCTCACCAACCACGACGGCGTGGTGGTCGACGCGCACGGGCCGATCGACCGGCGCGACCCGCGCGCCGCCCTGATCACGCGCGTGGGCGTGGACCTGTCCGAACGCAGCGTCGGCACCACCGCCATCGGCGCCGCCCTGAGCGAGCTGCAGCCGGTGTGGCTGCACCGCGGCGAACATTTCTTCCGCGCCACCGGCTGCTACAGCTGCGCCGGCGCGCCCCTGTTCGGCGCCGACGGCGCCTGCGTCGGCATGCTGGACCTGACCGGCATCGACGCCGCCGAACGGCCGGAGCTCAAGCACCTGGTCGCCCAGTCCGCGCGCAGCATCGAGAACGCGCTGGCGCTCTCGCGCCCCCACGAGCTGGTGCTGCGCCTGAACTGGCCCGGGCGCCTGCTCGGTGACGACGACGACGGCCTGGTCTGCCTGGATGGCGAAGGGTGGGTCACGGGCAGCAACGGCGCCGCGCGCCAGATGGTCGCCGCGCTGGCCGGCACGCAGGCACCGGTGCATTGCAGCGAGCTGTTCGCGCAGGCCTGGGAGCCGCTGTTCGACCACGCCCGCCAGGGCGAGCAGGCGCCGGTGGAAGTGCCCCTGTGGTCGGGGCTGCGCCTGGCGTGCCTGCCGCAGCTGGCGGGGGCGGCGCCCACCGGCGCCAACCCGCGCCTGCCGCTGCGCGACGTGGAGATCGCCCTGATCCGCAAGGCAGTGCGCGAGGCGCGCGGCAACGTGATGGAGGCGGCGCGCGCGCTGGGGATCAGCCGGGCGACCGTGTACCGCAAGCTGGCGCAGCGGAAGTAGCGCACGCGCGTCGGCCGGACGGCGCGCGGTGCGCCTTCCTTCCTATACTC
Source organism: Ramlibacter sp. G4-7 (assembly GCF_057784995.1). NCBI lineage: Bacteria > Pseudomonadati > Pseudomonadota > Betaproteobacteria > Burkholderiales > Comamonadaceae > Ramlibacter > Ramlibacter sp. G4-7. The sequence goes on along the minus strand of NZ_JBYNTT010000009.1, from coordinate 56,957 downwards.
GCGCCCATGCCGCGCCGCCTCGCCGTGCTCCTGACGCTGTTGACGCCGCTCGTGGCGTGCGCGGGCGAGGTCCAGGTGGCCGCCGCTGCCAACCTGGCCGCGGCGATCCAGAAGATCGCCGCCGCCTTCCACCGCGACACCGGGCACGAAGCCATCGTCTCGCTGGGCTCCACCGGCAAGCTCTACGCGCAGATCCGCAACGGCGCGCCGTTCGAGGTGCTGCTCGCGGCGGACGAGGAGACGCTGCGCCGGCTGGAAGCCGAAGGCCTGGCCCGGCCCGGCACCCGTTTCACCTATGCCTTCGGCCAGCTGGTGCTGTGGAGCGCGCGCAGCGGCGGCGTGGATCCGCGCGGGGAGACGCTGCGCCACCCGCATGGCAGGCTGGCGATCGCCGACCCGCGCGTCGCACCCTACGGCGCGGCCGCCGTGGAGGCGCTCAATAGCCTGGGCGTCTACAGCGAATGGCAGCCGCTGCTGGTGCAGGGCGAGAGCATCGCGCAGGCTTACCAGTTCGTCGCCACCGGCAACGCCTCGCTCGGGTTCGTCGCGCTGGCGCAGGTGGCGGAAGACGGCCGCATCGCACGCGGATCCGGCTGGATCGTGCCCGCGCACCTCTACCCGCCCCTGCAGCAGGACGCGGTGCTGCTGCAGGCCGGCGCCGACAACCCCGTGGCCGCCTTGTTCCTGGGCTACCTGCGCGGCAACGCCGCGCGCGCCGTGCTGCGCGCCGCCGGCTACAAGTTCTGACGCCCGCATGGCACTCGGCACGGGCGACCTGCAGGCGATCTGGCTCACCTTCAAGCTCGCGCTGGCGACCACCCTGGCGCTCCTGGTCCTGGCCACGCCGCTGGCCTGGTGGCTCGCGCGCACGCCTTCACGCTGGCGTGCCCCGATCGCCGCCGTCGTCGCCCTGCCGCTGGTGTTGCCGCCCACCGTGCTGGGCTTCTACCTGCTGGTGGTCTTCGGGCCGCACGGCTGGGGCGGGCAGTTCACGCAGGCGCTGGGCATCGGCCTGCTGCCCTTCACCTTCGCCGGCCTGCTGCTCGGCTCCATCGTCTATTCCCTGCCGTTCGCGGTGCAGCCGCTGCAGGGCGCCTTCGAAGCGGTGGGGCGGCGGCCGCTGGAAGCGGCGGCCACCTTGCGGGCGTCTCCGCTGGATGCCTTCTTCCACGTGGTGCTGCCGCTGGCCCGCCCCGGCATCGTGCAGGCCGCGGTCCTGAGCTTCGCCCACACCGTCGGCGAATTCGGCGTGGTCCTGATGATCGGCGGCAACATCCCGCAGAAGACCCGGGTGGTCTCCACGCAGATCTACGGCCACGTCGAGGCGCTGGAGTACGCGCAGGCGCACTGGCTGTCCGCGGCCATGGTGCTGTTCTCCTTCCTCGTGCTGTTCGCGCTGGCGCGGCTGAACCGGCGCAGCACGCGGGTGGTGGGATGAACGGCATCGAGATTGTCCTGCGCCTGCCGCGGCCGGAGTTCGTCCTGGACGTGGACCTGCGCCTGCCGGCCAGCGGCATCACGGCCGTCTTCGGCCCTTCCGGTTCCGGCAAGACCACCTTGTTGCGCGCCGTGGCCGGCCTGGAGCGGCCGACGCAGGCCCGCGTGATCGTCGGCGGCGAGACCTGGGAGGACAGCGCGGCCGGCGTGTGCCTGCCCACGCACCGCCGCCCGCTCGGGTACGTCTTCCAGGAAGCGAGCCTGTTCGACCACCTGGACGTCGCCGGCAACCTGCGCTTCGCGCACAAGCGCGCCGGCGCCGCCGTGCCGCTGGAGCCCCTGCTCGCTCTCCTGGGCATCGCTGCGCTGCTGCACCGCCGGCCGCACGAACTCTCGGGCGGCGAACGCCAGCGTGTCGCCATCGCCCGCGCGCTGGCCACGCAGCCGCGCCTGCTGCTGCTGGACGAGCCGCTCGCCGGCGTGGACCTGGCGCGCCGGCGCGAGATCCTGCCCTGGCTGGAGCGCCTGCGCGACGAGCTGAACATCCCGATGCTGTACGTCACGCATTCGGGGGACGAGGTCGCGCGCCTCGCGGACCACCTCGTGCTGCTGGAGGCAGGACGCGTGCGGGCCTCCGGGCCTCTGGCGCAGACCCTGGCGCGCGTGGATCTCGCCGCGGTGCCGGGCGAAGAGGCCGGCGCGCTGCTGCATGGCACGCTGGTGCAGCGCGACGCGCGCTGGCAACTGGCGCAGGTGCAGTTCGCCGGCGGCACGCTGTGGATCGCCGACCCCGGCCTGCCGCTGGGACAGGCCGTGCGCGTGCGCGTGCTGGCGCGCGACGTCAGCCTCGCCCTGCTGCCGCCCGCCGCCAGCAGCATCCAGAACGTGCTGGCGTGCACGGTGCGCGCCATCGCCCCCGGTGCCCATGCTTCGCAGGCACTCGTGCAACTGGCCTGCGGCGAGTCGCTGCTGCTCGCACGGATCACGGCGCGCGCCGTGGACGCGCTGCGGCTGGTCGAGGGCGCGTCCGTGCTGGCCCAGGTGAAGTCCGCCGCCCTGGTCGCCTGAAGCGGGCCGGGGAGCCGCGGCGTTGCCCCTGCCCCGGATGGCGGCGGTCCGGTGGCGATGCCACGATGGCCGGCCCGCGGGCGCGGCCGCCCCGCGACCAAGGAAAGCGAGGCATGGTGCGAACGAGCCTGCGGGTCCTCCTCGGCTGGCTGCTGCTGGCGCTGGCGCTGGCGGCGCAGGCGCAGATCGGCGGCCGCTCCAGCACACCGGCGCCGGCGGCCTCGGCGCCGGTCGTGCGCGATCCGCTGGACCGTGGCACGCCGCGCCGCGCCATCGCCGCCTTCGCGCGCGCAGCGCAGCGCGGCGACCTGCCGTTGGCCGCGCGCTACGTGCAGGCAGGCGGCCGGAGCGCGACGCGCAACGAAGCGCTGGTCGCCGAGCTCGCGCAGCTGATGGACCGGCATTTCCACCAGCCGGTGTCCACGATCAGCGATGCGGCGGAAGGCACGGTCGACGACGGCCTGCCGCCGGACCGCGAACGCGTCGGGCCGCTGCGCCTGGCGGGGCACCGCCCTTACATCGAGCTGGTGCGCGTGGCGGATCCGCAGGCCGGCCCGGTGTGGCTGATCTCCGCCGAAACCATGACGCGCATCGCCGCCCTGCGCGAGGAGGAAGGCACGAGCTGGGCGGAGCGCATGCTGCCCACCGCGCTGTTCGCCCCGGCGCTGTTCGGCTTCACCTTCGCGGACCTGGCGGTCTGGCTCGCCTCGCTGCTCGCACCGCTGCTGCTGCTGCCACCGTTGCTCCGGCTCGCGCGGGTGCTGCTGCGCCGGCTGCTGCCTTCCCGCGCGGAAGGGCTCGACGCCTGGTACCACGCCACCCGCTGGCCCGTGGTGGCCCTGTTCACGCTGGCCGTGCACGCCGCGGCCCTGCCCACGTTCGGCCCGACGCTGTCCTTCCGCATCGCCTACTCGCGCGTGCTGGCCGTGCTGCTCGTGGTGGTGCTGGCCTGGGGACTGCAGCGGACCTTCGCCGTCTTCTTCGGCCGCACCGGCGCGCAGCTGCAGGACCGCGGCCGCACCGGGGTCCGGTCGGTGCTGCTGCTCGGCCAGCGGCTGCTCAACGTCCTGATCGTCCTGCTGGCGGTGCTCGTCGTGCTGGCGGTCGTCGGCTTCGACATGAAGACCGTGCTGGCCGGCCTGGGCATCATCGGCGTCGCCCTGGCGCTGGGCGCACAGAAGACGATAGAGAACATCCTCGGCGGCATGATGCTGCTGGCCGACGAAGCGCTGGCCGTGGGCGACACCTGCCGCATCAACAACCGGCAAGGGACGGTCGAGGACATCACCCTGCGCTCGGTGCGCTTCCGCACCCTGGAGCACACCCTGCTGTCCATTCCCGCCGGCGTGCTGGCGCAGGCGGAGCTGGAGAACTTCGCCACGCGCGACAAGATGCTGGTGCAGCACCGGCTGCGGCTGGCCTACGGCACGTCGTCGCAGCAGCTGCGCGGCGTGCGCGACGCCATCGCCGCGCTCGTCGACGCGCACCCGCAGCTGGAACATCCGCTTTCGCGCGCGCGCCTCGTGGAGTTCGGGCCGCAGGGCATGGAGCTGGAGCTCTTCGCCTACGTGCTCACGCACGACCTGCAGCAGTTCCTGGAAGTCCGCGAAGAGCTGTTGCTGGCGGCGGTCGCGTGCGTCGAGGCGGCCGGCGTCCGCTTCGCCGAGCCGGCGGCCTGGGCCGCCCCGCCGCCGCCCGCCGCGGGTCCGTCCCGCTGAATTGCGTTATGGTCGCGGGCATGCCCGAGACCGAAGGCCCGCCCGCAGCGCCCGCCATCTACCTGATCGCCGCGCATCCCAACTGGACCGAGTCCCGCGTGAACCGCCGGCTCCTCGAAGCGGCCCGCGCGCTGCCCCACGTGCGGGTGCAGGACCTGTACGGGACCTACCCCGATTTCGACATCGACGTGGCCGCGGAGCAGGCCAATGCCCAGGCCGCGGACCTGCTGGTGCTGCTGCACCCGATCCAGTGGTACGCGATGCCCGCCCTCATGAAGCTCTGGTGCGACGAGGTCCTGGGCTACGGGTGGGCCTACGGTCCGGGCGGCACCGCGCTGGCCGGCAAGGACCTGTGGCTGGTGGCGAGCACCGGCGGGCCCGAGGCCTCCTACCACCCCCAGGGCTACAACCGCTATTTCTTCGACGCCTTCCTGCCGCCCTACGAGCAGACCGCCACCCTGTGCGGCATGCGCTTCCTGCCGCCCCTGCTGCTGCACGGTGCGCGGCGGGCGGATGCGCGGGAGGTCGAGGACCACGTGAGCGTCTTCGGCGAGCGGCTCGCGGGCTACCCCGCGTGGCCGGAACTCGAGGAACTGGGCGCCTGCCCCATCGTCGACGTGCCGACGACCGACCGGCCCATGGCCGACCCGAACGCGGGAGCCTGAAGCCCACCATGGAGCACGTCCCCGGCTGGCTGTCCAACAGCCTCATCTATCTCAGCGCCGCGGTCATCGCGGTGCCGCTGTCGCGCGCCGTCGGCCTCGGTTCCATCCTCGGCTACCTGGCCGCGGGCATTGCCATCGGCCCCTTCGGCTTCGGGCTGGTGCGCAACGTGGAAGACATCCTGCACTTCGCCGAGTTCGGCGTCGTGCTGATGCTGTTCCTGGTCGGCCTCGAACTGGAGCCGCGGCGGCTGTGGAGCCTGCGCCGGCCCATCTTCGGCTGGGGCAGCGTGCAGGTGCTCGGTTGCGCCGCCCTGCTGTTCGTCGTGGGTGTGCTCGCCGGTGCATCGTGGCGCGTCGCGCTGGTCGGCGGGCTGGGCCTGGCACTGTCGTCCACGGCGATCGCGCTGCAGGTGCTGGGCGAGCGCAACCTGCTGCCCACCAGCAGCGGGCAGGCGGGCTTTTCCATCCTGCTGTTCCAGGACGTCGCGGCCATCCCCATCCTGGCGCTGCTGCCGCTGCTCGCCGGCGCGGCACACGACGCGAGCGGTGACCAGCCGCTCTGGATCGCGGCGGCGCGCATCGTCGGCGTGATCGCCGCCGTCGTGCTGGGCGGCCGCCTGCTGCTGCGGCCCATCCTGCGCACGATCGCGCGCAGCCGCACGCCGGAGATCTTCACGGCGGCGGCCCTGCTCCTGGTGGTGGCCATCGCCGCGCTCATGCAACAGGTCGGCATGTCCATGGCCCTGGGCGCCTTCCTCGCCGGCGTGCTGCTGGCGGAGAGCGAATACCGGCGCGAGCTGGAGACCGACATCGAGCCGTTCAAGGGACTCCTGCTGGGCCTGTTCTTCATGGCGGTGGGCATGAGCGTCGACTTCCAGGCGCTGGCGCGGTCGCCGGTGGCCATGGCGCTGATCGTGCTCGCGCTCCTGGTGCTCAAGGGGATCGTGGTCTGGCTAATTGCCAGGCCCATGGGCATCCCGCTGCAGGAGCGGCCGGTGTTCACCGTGCTGCTGGCGCAGGGCGGCGAGTTCGCCTTCGTGGTGTTCCAGGCCGCGCGCACGGAAGGCGTGCTGGAAGCGGAGACCGCGTCGCTGCTGGTCGGCGCCGTCGCGGTGTCGATGCTGCTCGGTCCGCTGCTGCTGGTGGCCGCCGACCGCTGGCTGATGCCGCGCCTGGACGACGTGGCGCGCAAGACCCTGCCCGAGATCAGCGAGCCCCAGCATGCGCCGGTGATCATCGCGGGCTTCGGCCGCTACGGGCAGATGGTGGGGCGGCTGCTCAACGCCCAGGGCTTCGGCGCGACGGTGCTGGACCACGATGCGGACATGATCGAGGCGGCCCGCGCCTTCGGCTACAAGGTCTTCTATGGCGACGCCACCCGGCTGGACCTGCTGCGCACCGCCGGCGCGCACGACGCCCGGGTCTTCGTCGTGGCGGTGGACGACCGCGAGCAGTCGCTGCGCATCGTCGACCTGGTGCGCGAACACTTTCCCGAACTGCAGCTGGTCGCCCGGGCGCGCGACGTCACGCACTGGAACGAGCTGCGCGACCGCGGCGTCGAGCGGGTGGACCGCGAGGTGTTCGAGTCCAGCCTGCGCACCGGCCGGCGCGTGCTGGAGCTGCTAGGACAGCCGCCGGCGGAAGCACGCCGCCAGGCCATGCGTTTTCGCCGGCACAACTTCGAGCTGTTCGAGAAGATGTACCCGCATCACCGCGACCGCGCCAAGATGATCGCGGTGGTGAAGGCGGGCCGCCAGCAGCTCGAAGCGCAGATGGCGCGCGAGCGGGCGGATGCGGCGGACCGGCGCAAGGGGGGCGACGACCGCCTGCCCGGGTGGGACGCGCACAACGACGACTAGCAGCGCAGCATGCGGACCGCACGGTGCTTGTTCCTCGTCCTGGCCTGGCTGCTGTGCGCGGCGGCGGGCGCGGCCGAGCCGCTGGTGGTGGGCTCCAAGCGCTTCACCGAGAGCTACATCCTCGGGGCCCTCGTGCGCCAGGCCTTGCAGGATGCGGGCGTGGCCGCCACGCACCGCCAGGGCCTGGGAAACACCGCCGTGATGGAGCAGGCGCTGGCCACCGGCGGCATCGACCTCTATCCGGAGTACACCGGCACCATCGTGCGCGAGCTGCTCAAGCGCGACGAGGCGGCGCCGACGCTGGCGCAGGTCAACGCCTGGCTGAAGCCGCGCGGCCTCAAGGCGGCCGTGCCCCTGGGCTTCAACAACAGCTACGCGCTGGCCATGCGCGAGGACGACGCGGCCCGCCTGGGCATCGCCACGATCTCCGACCTCGCCCGCAGCCGCGCGCCGCTGCGCATGGGGATGTCGCACGAGTTCCTGGCACGCGCCGACGGCTGGCCGGCACTCAAGCGCGCGTACGCGCTCGCCTTCGATCCCGGCAAGGGGCTGGACCACGGCCTGGCCTACCAGGCGCTCGCCGCGAAGCAGGTGGACGTGGTGGACGCGTACACCACCGACGCGCAGATCGCGCGGCTGAAGCTGCGCGTGCTGCGCGACGACCGCAACTTCTTTCCCCGCTACGACGCCTTGCTGCTGATGCGCGACGGCGTGGACGAGCGCCCGCTCGCCGCCCTGGCCGGCCGCATCGACGACGACGCGATGCGCGCCATGAACGGCGCCGTGGAGATCGACGGCCGCTCCTTCGACGAGGTCGCCCGCGAGTTCCTGGCGCGCGGCAAGGGAGCCGCGGCGCCGCCGCCGGCCGCCAGCGCTCCCGCGCCGCGGGCCGGCTTCCTGGAGCGCCTGTTCGCGCCCGACCTGCCGCGGCTGCTGCGCGAACACCTCGTGCTGGTGTTCGCGTCGCTGGCGATGGCGGTGGCGATCGGCATCCCGGTGGGCGTGCTGGCCTGGCGTCGTCCCCGCCTGGCCGGCGTGCTGATGGGCGCGGTGGGCGTGGCGCAGACGGTGCCTTCGCTGGCGCTGCTCGCCTTCCTCATCGCCCTGGTGGGCAGCATCGGCTTCGTGCCCGCGCTGCTGGCGCTGGCGGTCTACGGGCTGCTGCCGGTGGTGCGCAACACCCATGCCGGCCTGGCATCCGTGCCGGTAGGCGTGCGCCAGTCGGCGCTGGCGCTGGGCCTGAGCGAAGGCCAGGTCCTGCGCAGCATCGAACTGCCGCTCGCCCTGCCCACCATCCTGGCCGGCATCAAGACGGCGGCCGTGTGGAACGTCGGGATGGCGACCGTGGCCACCTTCATAGGCGCGGGCGGGCTGGGCGAGCGCATCGTGGCCGGCCTCGCGGTCAACGACACGGCGACCATGCTGGCGGGCGCCGTGCCGGCAGCGGTGCTCGCGCTGCTGGTGCAGTGGCTGTTCGATGGGCTGGAGCGCTGGAGCGTGCGCGGACGCCCGCCGGCCGAATGAGGTTCAGGTGCGTGGATGCGCTTCCTCGCGCACCCAGGCAGCCGCGATCGCCGCACTCGCCACGGCCAGCGCCGCGCTGGCCAGCATGATCCAGCGGTAGCCGGCGACGAAGGCGTGCTGCACCGCCTCGCGCGCGGGCGCCGCGGCGGCGGGAAGCTGGATCGCCGCGAGCCGGTCGCGCTGCTGCCAGAGCGCGTCGGCGACGTCCGCCGGCAGCCCCGCCATCGCCTCGCGCAGGCGGCCCTGGAACACGCCGGCCATCAAGGCACCGAAGACGGCGATCGCGAGCACGCCCGCGACCCGCGACAGCGCGTTGTTGACGCCCGAGGCGGTCCCCGCATGCTCTTGCGGCACCGCGTTCATCACCGTCGCCGTGAGCGGCGCGACGACCACGGCCATGCCCAGCCCCAGCACCACGATGCCGGGCAGGAAGCCGGTCCAGTAACTGGCCTGCGTGCCCGGGACGGCCAGCAGCGCGAAGCCGCCCGCGGCGATGAGCGAGCCGATCACCAGCGCGCGTCGCGCCCCGCCGCGGTCGGCCAGGCCGCCCGCCCAGCGCGAGAGCGCGGACAGGATCGCCACGAAGGGCAGCAGTGCCGCGCCGGCCGCCGTGGCCGACAGGCCTTGCACCTGGATCAGGTTCAGCGGCAGGAAGAACAGCCCGCCGCCCAGCCCCGCGTAGAGAAGCAGCGTGAACAGGTTGGCACCCGCGAAGGTGCGCTGGCGCAGCCAGTCCAGGGGCAGCATGGGCGCCGCCTGCCGCCGCTCCACCAGGACGAATCCGGCCAGCGCGGCGAGCCCGAGGACCAGCGCGAGGAGCACGGGCGTCGCGCCCCAGCCTTGCACCGGGGCCTCGATGAAGAAGAAGACCACCCCGCCCAGTCCCAGCGTGGCGAGCGCGGCACCGGGCACGTCGAGCCGGGTGGCCGGGCCGCCGGGACGGCTCTCCGGAACGCGCAGCCAGGTCGCTGCGATCACGGCGGCCGCGAGCGGCACGTTCACGGCGAAGGCCCAGGCCCAGGAGAAGTGGTCGATCAGCCAGCCCCCCAGCAGCGGCCCCAGCGCGGACGTCACGCCGCTGAAGGCCGCCCAGGTGCCGAAGGCGCGGCCGCGCTCCTGCTCGGGGAAGAAGGCGCTGATCAGCGCGAGGCTGCCGGGCACCAGCATGGCCGCGCCCACGCCTTGCAGCGCCCGCCACGCGACCAGGTGGTGCACGTCCGGCGACAGCGCGCAGGCGAGCGAGGCGGCCGCGAAGAGCATCACGCCGAGGAGGAACACGCGCCGGCGTCCGAAGCGGTCGCCGAGCGCCCCACCGGCCAGCAGCAGCGCGGCGAGCAGCAAGGCATAGGACTCCACCACCCACTGCACCTGCGCCACGGTGGCGTGCAGGTCGCGCTGGAGCGCCGGCAGCGCCACGTTCACGACCGTGCCGTCCACGAACGCCAGGCTGGAGCCGAGGATGGAGGCGACCAGCACCCAGCGCTTCTGGAGCGCGGTGCAGTCGGCGGGCGTGCGGTATTCGCGCATCGGACGGCCCATCGTACGGAGGCTGGCGCGCCTGCGGGGCAGCGGGCGCGACGCCGGACCCGCGGCCTTGCTCATCCGTTGGCAACTGTTGCTGCGCGACTTTCCTTCCCCTGCGTCCGCCGGCCGGCGGGCAGGACGTCCACCCGTTCAGCGCACGGGGTCCGGCCGTCCGCCCCTCACACGCTGGCGCCGTTCCACTCCCGCAGCGCCCGGGCGACGCGGCGCGGGCCGCCCTCCACGTGCTCGGCCAGGTTCAGGCGGCCGTAGCGGAAGGCGTCCAGCACTTCCATCATGTCGTCGCCGACCGACTGCTCCAGTCCGCGCAGGGTGACCAGGGGCAGCGGCTTGTTGTTCCAGACGGCGGCGACGAAGGCCAGGATGTCGCGCCGGTGGCGCACGTCGCGCTCCTCGGCGCGGCGCAGCAGCCGGTCGAAGGCGGCCAGACCGAGTTCGGTCGCCTCGTGGGAGCTGATCTCCTCCTCCAGCATCCGGGCCCGTTCCAGCAGCGTGCCCTCGTGGTCGACGCGCATGCGGTCGCCGCTGCCGCAGACGAGCTGCACGCGGTTGATCCGGTCCAGGTTGGCTTGGTGCCGACGCTCGCGATCCGTCTTGCCCATGGCGATCCCCTTGCGTGCGGGCGCCGCGCCGCGGCGGCGTCTCCACGCTGTTGTACTGCATGAGCAGCCCGGCGTTAAGGGGAACTTCCCCTTGCACCGATGCCTTCGCTTCAGACGACGTGGTCGGGCGCCAACGCGCAAGCCTTGCCCGTGTTCGCCACCTCGATCTGCAAGGTGGCGTGGTGGATGCGGAAACGCTGCTCCAGCTCCCCGCAGGCGCCGCGCAGGAAGTCGTCACCGGGATGGCCCGCGGGCATCACCAGATGGACGGTGAGCGCGTTCTCGGAGGTGCTCATCGCCCAGATGTGCAGGTCGTGCACCTCCGCCACCCCCGGCAGGCGGGAGAGCAGCTCCCGCACCTCGCCGGTCTGGATGCCGGCCGGCACGGCCTGCAGCGCCAGGCCCAGCGACTGGCGCAGGAGGTCCCAGGAACCCCAGAGGATGACGGCGGAAACGGCCAGGGTCAGCGCCGGGTCCAGCCAGGTCCAGCCGGTGAAGAGGACGGCGACGCCGGCCAGCGCCACGGCCAGCGACACCGCCGCATCCGCGGCCATGTGCAGGTAGACGCCGCGCAGGTTCAGGTCGGTCTTGCCGCCGCGCATGAACAGCCAGGCGGTGAAGCCGTTGACCGCGACGCCGGCCAGCGCCACGGCGATCACCGTGCCGCCTGCCACCGGCCCGGGATCCGGCAGCCGCCGCAGTGCTTCCCAGCCCAGCCCGCCGGTCACGACCAGCAGCGCACCGGCGTTCAGCAGCGCCGCGAGAATCGAGCTGCCGCGCAGGCCATAGGTGAAGCGCTCGCTGGGGGGACGCCGGGCGAGCCCCGTCGCCAGCCACGCGAGCAGCAGGGCCAGCACGTCGCCAAGGTTGTGCACCGCGTCGGCCATGAGCGCCAGCGAGTTCGCCATCGCGCCGAACACCCACTCCGCGACGACGAAGCCGATGTTGAGCACGCAGCCGATGGCAAAGGCCTTGCCGAAGGAGGCGGGAGCGTGCACGTGGCCGTGGGCGGCGTGGCCGTGAGCGGCGTGGTCGTGCGCGTGGGGCGCGTGGGGCGCGTGGTCGTGGTCGTGGTCGTGGTGCGGGTGGTCGTGTCCGTGATCGCCGTGGTGGGCATGCGGGGGATGCCCGTGCGCGTCGTGTCCTGCTTTCATGCCCCGTATTGGAAACCCTCCAGCGGCGGAAAGGTCAAGGGGGATGGGTAAAACCGTGGCGCGTCGCTCAGTTCGCCGTGCCCGCATTGGGGAAGAACAACTGCTCGCCGCCGATCCTGTAGCTCGCGATCACCTGCTGGCCGGCCGGCGAGGTCACCCAGTCGATGAATTTCTGCGCCTGCGCCGCCTTCACGTGCGGGAACTTCTGCGGGCTGACGATCATGACGCCGTACTGGTTGAACAGGCGCCGGTCGCCCTCCACCAGCACCACCAGGTCGCCGCGGTTCCTGAAACCGAGCCAGGTGCCGCGGTCGGTGAGCACGTAGGCGTTGCTCGATGCGGCCATGTTCAGCGCGGGACCCATGCCGCACCCGCATTCCTGGTAGCCGCTGCCGCGGCTGGCCCGGCCTGCCTGCGTCCAGTAGCGCTTTTCCGCTGCGTCGGTGCCGCTCTTGTCTCCACGCGAGACGAAGGGCGCGTTGGCGGCGGCCACCTTCATCAGCGCCTCGACGATGTCCCGGCCCTTCGCGCCGGCGGGATCCGCCCGGGGCCCGACCAGGACGAAGTCGTTGTACATGACGGGATGGCGGCGCGGCGCGAAGCCCTCGGCCACGTACTTCTCCTCCGCGGCGCGGTCGTGCACGAAGAGCACGTCGGCGTCGCCGCGGCGGGCCATGTCGATGGCCTGGCCCGTGCCGACGGCCACCACCTTCACGGTGATGCCCGTGGCCCGGGCGAACGCCGGCAACAGGTGGTGGAACAGGCCCGATTGCTCGGTCGACGTGGTGGACGCCATCACCATGGTGGAGCCCTCGGCCGACGCGCCCGACGCGCCCGTCGCGGCGAACGCCAGGGCGGCGATGCAGGCGATGCGGCGGCTGAACTTCATCCCAGTTCTCCCTTCACGAACAGCTCGGCTTCGCGCGACGTCTGTCCCAGCGGGCCGTTGAAGAAGGCTTGCACGGGCAGGTCCGCGAGCACGCGGCCCTGCTCCATGTAGACGACGCGCGTGGCCAGGCGTTTCACCTGGCCCAGGTTGTGGCTGGCGAAGACCAGGGTCATGCCGGCGGCGGCGAAATCGGCCATGAGCGCCTCGACTTCGCGCTTGGCGTGCGGGTCGAGGCTGGCCGTGGGCTCGTCGAGCAGGAGCACCTGCGGCTGCAGCGCCCAGGCGCGCGCCAGCGCGAGCCGCTGCAGCTGGCCGCCCGAGAGCGTGCGCGCATTACGCAGCGCCTGCGCGCCGAGACCGACGCGGGCCAGCGCCTGCAAGGCCTGCTCCTTGGCCGCGCGCCAGCGCATGCCGCGCAGCCACAGCGCCAGGGCCACGTTGCTCAGGGCCGTCATGCGCAGCGCGAAGGGACGCTGGAACACCATGGCCTGGCGCATGGCGCCGTCGCGCAGCACCGAGCCGGCGCCGGGCCTGAGCAGCCCGTGCAGCACGCGCAGCAGCGTGCTCTTGCCGCTGCCGTTGGCGCCGATCAGGGCCACGCGCTCCCCGGCGGCGATGCGCAGGTCGATGCCTTGCAGGGCCGGCACGGCGCCGTAGTGCAGGTCGACGCCCTTGAGTTGCACCCAGCCGCTCACGCCGGCGCTCCGGTGAGCACCACGCCTTCGGCATGGGCGCCGCGCCAGCGGGTGAACAGCGCGATCAGCGCATTGAGCGCCAGCACCACGGCGAGCAGCACCAGCCCCAGGGCCAGCGCCAGCGGCAGGTCGCCCTTGCTGGTTTCCAGCGCGATGGCGGTGGTCATCACGCGCGTGAAGCCGTCGATGTTGCCGCCGACGATCATCACCGCGCCCACTTCCGAGATCGCGCGGCCGAAGCAGGCCAGCAGCACGGTGAGCAGCGCATAGCGTTCGTCGAAGGCCAGCAGCAGGCTGCGCAGCGCATTGCCGGCGCCCAGCGACTGCAGCTGTTCGCCGTTGGCGCGTTCGGCGTCCTCGACGGCCTGGCGGGTGAGCGCGGTGCACACCGGCACGACCAGCAGCACCTGGGCGAGCACCATCGCCTTGAAGGTGAAGAGCCAGCCGAGGAACCCGAGCGGCCCCGAGCGCGAGAGCAGCAGGTACACGACGAGGCCGACCACCACCGAAGGGACGGCCAGGAAGGTGTTGAGGAGCGTGACGACGGCCCCGCGTGCCGGGAAGCGCGCCACCCCGAGCCAGGCGCCGAGCGCGATGCCGAGGACGCAGCCGATGGCACAGGCGCTCGCGCTGACGGCTAGCGAGCGGGCGACGATGGAGACGAGGGCGGGATCCGCGCCCGCCACCAGCTCCAGTGCGCGCGCCAGGCTGTCCTGGAACGTGTTCATGGTGGGCGATGCTAAGGGCGCGCGCGTCGTCGCGCCCTCGGGTCTTGCGAGTTATGAACCCACCTGCATAGCGGCTCAGGACCCGCGCGGCATACTCGCTGCATGCGCAAAGTGGAACTCTCGTATGACTTCGGCCAGCGCCGGCAGGACGGCTGGGTGCGCAACGCACTCATCGACCTGCTGCATGCCGTGCAGGAAGAAGGTTCCATCTCCGCCGCGGCCAAGGTGCTGGGCTTGTCGTACCGGCACGTCTGGGGCGAGCTCAGGCGCTGGGAGCAGCAACTGGGCCATCCCCTGCTGCTGTGGGAAAAAGGCCAGCGCGCGCGGCTCGCGCCCTTCGGCGAGAAACTGCTGTGGGCGGAACGGCAGGCGCAGGCGCGGCTCGCACCGCAGATCGAGGCGCTGCATGCCGAACTCGAACGTGCGTTCGCCGTGGCGTTCGACGACACGGCCCAGGTGCTGACGCTGTTCGCCAGCCACGACGACGGGCTGTCGCTGCTGCGCGGCTACGCGGTGGAGGCGGCGCAACTGCACCTGGACGTGCGCTTCCTGGGCAGCGTGGACGCGATCGCCGCGCTGAACGCGGGACGCTGCACGCTCGCGGGCTTCCACAGCTCGGGGCAGCCCGGGCTGGGCAGCATCACCCAGCGCACCTACCAGCCGCTGCTGCAGCCCGGGCGGCACAAGCTGATCGGCTTTGCCGGACGCAGCCAGGGCCTGATGGTGGCGCCGGGCAATCCGCTGCGCCTGCAGTCCATGGGCGACGTCGCCCGCTGGCGCGCACGCTACGTGAACCGGCCCGCCGGCAGCGGGACGCGGCTGCTGTGCGACGAACTGCTGGCGCGCGATGCGATCGCGCCGAGCGACATCAGCGGCCATGGACGCGAGGAGCCTTCGCATGCCGCCGTCGCGCAGGCGGTGGCATCGGGCAGCGCCGACGCGGGCCTGGGGATCGAGGCCGCCGCGCGTTCGCGTGGCCTGGACTTCGTGCCGCTGCTGCAGGAGCGCTACTACCTGGTGTGCCTGAAGGAAGCGCTGGACGAGCCGCCGATCGCGGCCTTGCGCAAGCTGCTGCAGGGAAAGGCCTGGCAGCAGCAGCTGGCGGGGCTGGCGGGCTATGCGCCCTGGCGCAGCGGCGAGGTGTTGAGCCTGAAGGCGCAGCTGCCGTGGTGGGACCTGCCGCCGAAGAAGAAGGCCTGAGCCGCGGCGCGGGCGGTGGGGTGCGCGATGCTACCGTGCGCGGCGGGTGCCGCCCCACCTACATTGACAACCCCCGCACGCCGCCCTAGATGGCGCAGGTCCGGAACCCGACGAAGCCTTCGTCCCGCTCCGGCAAGGCCCAGGCCCGCGCCTTGGCCTGCCGCATGCGCGGGCGCGTGGCGAAGGATGCGCCGCGCAGCACGCGGGCGGCGCCGAACACGGTCTCCGCGTCCAGCTCCGCCTGCGGCGCCCACGCATCCCGGCGGAAACCGGCGAAGGGGCGCAGCGTGCCGGCGGTCCACTCGCGCACGTCGCCCCAGCGGAAGCCGCGACGCGATGCCTGCAGCGCGGCGATCTCCCACTCCGCTTCGGTGGGCAGGCGCCGGCCCGCCCAGCGCGCCCAGGCTTCGGCTTCCCACCAGCTCGCATGCATCGCGACCTGGCTCGCGCCCATGCGCGTGGGCTTGCCGAAGATGGTCTGCATGACCGCGCCGCTGGCCACGCCGATCTGCTCCACGTGGCGCGGACCGCGCCGGCCCTCGCCGGCCGCCTCGCGCTGCAGCCAGGTCCAGCCGCGCGGGTGCCACAGCTCCTCGCGGTCGTAGCCGCCGTCGGCGATGAACTCCACATACTGGGCCCAGCTCACCGGCTGGGCGTCGATGTCGAACTCGGGCACGTCGACCAGCTCGTGGCCGCGCTCGATGTCCAGCGCGAAGCCGCGGTCGTCGTCCCAGCCCAGCGGCCAGCGGGTCGCCGGCAACAGCAAGGGCGCGCGTGCCGCCGCACCGGCGGGCAGGTCCAGCCCGAGCGGCACGCCCAGGGTCTGGGCGATCGTCACCAGCTCCTCGCCGCGCAGGTCCTCGTGGAACAAGGCCATGCGGAAGAAATAGAGCGCGTCGTCCTCGTCGGGCGTGTGCTCCAGCAGTTCCAGCGTCGTCTCCACCGTGTCCAGCAGGTAGGCCTTGATCGCCTCGACGCCGGGCAGGCGCAGCTGCCAGCGCTCCTCGTGCGCCACCAGGCGCGGGTCGAACCATTCGTCCGCCTGCGGCTCGATCGAGGCGAGCCGCACGCCGTCGGCCGGACAGCGCGGCCCCAGAGAACGCTGCGGATTGCGCGCGATCCAGTATTCGGCAAGCCACGCGACATGGCCCGCGAGCCACAAGGGCGGCACGGTGTCCACCGAGACCGGCACGCGCAGGGACTCACCGAGCGCCTGCTCCAGGCGCCCCAGCAGTTGCAAGGTATAGTTCCGCGCGTCGAGCAGGGCAAGCGACAACATCTCCCGGCTGGCGCGCCGCCAGTCCTGTGCCACCTGCCCGCTCGCGGTGTTCCTTCCGCTCAATCGCATCTCCTGTCGTCCGCCCCCTGCGCGGCCGTCCGGTTCAGGGTAAACCCGAGGCGCTTTCGTCAGGGACGATTCAGCGCCTCAGGACTAGTATTAACGTTTCAAGGGGCCGTTGCAGGCCCCTGTTCGCATCCAGCCTCACGGAGAGTCACCCGGTGTCCGCACTCCTCAAGTTCGCCCTCGCCGTCGACTGGGTCAGCAAGCGTCTGGGCTGGGCCGCCTCGGTGGCCGTCCTGCTCACCGCGCTGATCTCCGCCGGCAACGCCTTCGTGCGCTACCTCCTGGACATCAGCTCCAACGGCTGGCTCGAGATCCAGTGGTACCTGTTCGCGGGCATCGTGATGCTGGGCGCCCCCATTGTGCTGGCACTCAACGAGCACGTGCGCGTGGACCTGTTCTATGGCCGCCTGAAGAACCGCGGGCCGGTCTACATCGACCTGTTCGGGCTGGTGTTCTTCCTGCTGCCGGTGATGGGCCTGCTCACCTACCTGTCCTGGCCGCTGCTGGTGAAGATGTACCTGACGCACGAGATGTCCAACAACGCGGGCGGCCTGGTGCGCTGGCCGGCGATGCTGATGCTGCCGCTCGGCTTCGGCCTCATGTTCCTGCAGGGCTTCTCCGAGATCATCAAGCGGCTGGCCTACCTCAAGGGCATCCACCAGATGGACACCCACTACGAGAAGCCGGTGCAGTAAGCCTGCGGACCGGACAGACAAAGACAACGACAGACGGAAACTCGCCATGCAAATGGAAAACTTCGCGCCGGTGATGTTCGCGGCGCTCGTGTTCGTCATGCTGATCGGCTTTCCGGTCGCCTTCTCGCTGGCCGCGCTGGGCCTGGTCAGCGGCTTCTACGCGATCGAGATGGGGTGGTTTCCCGCCAGCTTCATGGCGAACCTGCCGCTCAACGTGTTCGGCATCCTGTCCAACGACCTGCTGCTGGCGATCCCCTTCTTCACCTTCATGGGCGCGATCCTGGAGAAGTGCGGCCTGGCGGAGGACATGCTGGACTCGATGGGCCAGCTGTTCGGCCCGGTGCGCGGCGGCCTCGGCTACTCGGTGATCATCGTGGGCTTCATCCTCGGCGCGATCACCGGCACGGTCGCGGGCCAGGTGATCGCGATGGCGCTGATCTCCATGCCGGTGATGATCCGCTACGGCTACAACATGCGCTACACGACCGGCGTGCTGGCGGCCTCGGGCACCATCACGCAGCTGGTGCCGCCCTCGCTGGTGCTGATCGTCATGGCCGACCAGCTGGGCCGCTCGGTCGGCGACATGTACAAGGGCGCCTGGGGCCCGTCCATCCTGCAGGTGCTGATCTTCGCGCTGTACACCTTCCTGCTGGGGGTGATCAAGCCGCAGGACGTGCCCGGCGTGCCCAAGACGGCGCGCACGCTGCACGGCTGGACGCTGTGGGCCAAGTGCCTGCGCGGCATCATTCCCTCCGCCATCCTGATCTTCGCCGTGCTCGGCTCCATGGGCGGGCTGCCGTTCATGAGCACCGCGGTGGCCACGCCGACCGAAGCGGGCGCCATGGGCTGCGTCGGCGCGCTGGTGCTGGCCGCGATGCACAGGCGCCTGACCCGCGACCTCATCTGGCAGGCCATGGAAGGCACGATGCGCCTGACGGCGATGGTGGTGTTCATCCTGATCGGCTCGCGCGTGTTCTCCATGGTATTCCAGGGCGTGGACGGCGCCAAGTGGGTGGAGCACATGCTGTCCGGCCTGCCGGGGGGCGCGGTCGGCTTCCTGCTGGTCGTCAACGCCTTCGTCTTCTTCCTGGCGTTCTTCCTCGACTTCTTCGAGATCGCCTTCATCATCCTGCCGATGCTGGCGCCGGTGGCGGAGAAGATCCTGGCGCCGCTGTTCCTGGAGGCCTCGGGCGGCAACCCGCAGGCCGCCGCCACCTACGGCATGGTCTGGTTCGGGGTGATGCTGTGCGTGAACATGCAGACCTCGTTCATGCACCCGCCCTTCGGCTTCGCGCTGTTCTACCTGCGCGGCATCGCCGACACGCTGTTCAAGGAAAAGCGCATCGACAAGCCGGTGCTCTCCAACGACATCTACCTGGGTGCGATCCCCTGGGTGGTCATGCAGCTGCTGCTGGTCGCCATCGTCATCTTCGTGCCGCAGTCGGTCACCGTGTTCCTGGACCGGGAAGAGAAGGTGGACCTCGACAAGGTGAAGATCGAGGCGCCCACCGAAATCGCGCCCGATGCCGGCAACAGCCCGCTGCAGCCCTCGACCGATCCGGACAGTGCGAAGAAGGCGGAAGAGGACGAGCAGAAGAAGCTCGACGAGCTGTTCAACAAGAAGTAGTGGACACGCCCATGGCCGGGCCGCTCGGCCCGCCGCCCTTTCGCTTCACGCCCTCGCAAGGGCCCCTCGCCCGCAGCCCCGCCTATTCGCTGCCGTTCCGGGCGATCGCCACCGTGCTCGTCTTCGGCGCCGCGGGCTGGATGGCCTTGCTGTGGCACGCGGGCAAGTTGGGAAGCGGCTCGGGTCTCGCGACCTGGTTCGGGGCCGCGCTCGCGCTCATGCTCTACACCTGGTGGTGCATCGTGCGCAGCGTCACCACGCTCGGTGAGGGCGAGCTCAGGCAGACCTGGATCTGGACCAAGCGCATGGACCTGGGCGAACTGGGCTACGCGCGGGTGATCCGCCTGCGCGGGCTCGAATGGCTGGTCGCCCCGCGCCTGTACGTGCGCACGCTGCCGGGCAAGTTCGCCGTGTTCTATGCGGCCGACCCCGGGATGCTCGCGGAGTTCGAACGCCTCGCGGCGGAGCTCACCGCCTTCCGTGCGCGGGCCCCCGAATGAACATCGAAGCCGTCGCCGCGGTTCTCTTCGCCGTCGCGCTGCTCCACACCTTTGCCGCGCGCCAGCTGATTCGCCTGGCGCACCGCTTTCCCGCGCACGAGGGCCTGTTCCACCTGCTGGGCGAAGTCGAGGTGGTGTTCGGCTTCTGGTCGCTGGTGCTGGTGCTGGCGATGGCCGCCCTCGGCGGCTGGCCGGACGCCGTCGCCTACGTGGAAGGGCGCAAATACACCGAGCCCTTCTTCGTGTTCGTGATCATGGTGATCGCCGCCTCCCATCCGGTGCTGCAGACCTTGCGCGGCGCGGTGGGCGCCCTCGCCCGCCTGCTGCCCGTGCCGCGCCCGCTGGCCGTGAGCTGGCTGTGCCTGGCGGTGCTGCCGCTGCTCGGCTCGCTGGTGACGGAGCCCGCCGCCATGACCATCTCGGCGCTGCTGCTCGCGCCGGTCGTGTTCCGCCCGGGCATGCCCGAGTGGCGCAAGTACTTCGCGCTCGGCGTGCTCTTCGTCAACGTCTCCATCGGCGGCACGCTCACCTCCTACGCGGCGCCGCCGGTGCTGATGGTGGCTTCCACCTGGAACTGGGACTCGCTGTTCATGGCTGCGAACTTCGGCTGGAAGGCGGCGCTGGCCGTGCTGGTGAACGCGACCGCGGCGTGCATGCTGCTGCGTGCGCCCCTGGGCGAGCTGCCGCCGGCGGATGCGCAAGCGCCGGAGCCTCTCGTGCCCACGAGCGTGCGCCTGGTGCACCTGGGCTTCCTCGCGGGCGTGGTGCTCACCGCGCACCATGCGGTGGTGTTCTTCGGGCTGTTCCTGTTCTTCCTGGGCTTCACGACGGCGTATGCGCGCTTCCAGCGGCCGCTGCTGATCAAGGAAGCGCTGCTGGTCGCCTTCTTCCTCGCCGGCCTCGTGGTGCTGGGCGGCATGCAGCAGTGGTGGCTGCAGCCGCTGGTGTCGGGCATGGATGCGCAGCTGCTGTTCTGGGGCGCGCTGGGGCTGACCGCGGTCACGGACAACGCGGCCCTCACCTACCTCGGTTCACTGATCGAAGGACTGTCGGATGCGGCCAAGTACACGCTGATGGCCGGTGCCGTCGTCGGCGGGGGCCTCACGGTGATCGCCAATGCGCCCAACCCCGCGGGCGTCGCCTTGCTGCGCGATGGCTTCGAGGACGGGACGATCGGGGCGGGTGCGCTGCTCCTGGGCGCGCTGGGGCCGACGGCGGTGGCAGCGGCAGCGTTCCTGTTGCTGTGAGGGCTGGGCCAGCGCTCACAACCCCCGCATCCCCCCGAACTCCGGCAGCGCCCCACTGGCAAACCCGGGCGTGTCCAGCGACCCCAGCGCAATCTCCCCGTCCCGGATGCGCAGCCGCACGGCCCCATGGCTGTGCTCGTACACGTCCGGGTGCGCGCGCAGGAAGGCCTGCTGCTCCGCTTGCGGCAGCGCCGCCATCCCGTTGACGTAGTGGTGCCCGTTGCGCTCCACGTGCGTGATCCCCAGCAGGTTCACCAGCGCCAGGTCCTGCTGCACCGACAAGCCCGCCTGGGTCGTGAGATCCTCGGCGGACAGGAAGTAGCGCGGGCCACCCTCCTCGCTGTTCCAGCGCGCGCAGCGCGCCGCGTTCAGCAGGGACTTGTAGAAGCCCTTGCAGGTCTTGGACGAGATGCCGGCATAGCCGCGCGCGCGCGCCTGCACGAAGGTGTCCAGCTCGCCATCCGACTCGTCGACGATCACGGGCTTGCCGAGGTTGGCGGCACGCAGGTCCACATCCAGCGCGAGCTTGCGCGCGATCGGCTGTTCGATGAACAGGATGGACTCCCACAGCCGCCGCAAGGCGGGATGGCCCTGGATGCCGCGCACCAGCGCCTGCACGCCTTCGGCGCTCTCGTACTGCTCGTTGCCGTCCAGGGAGGCGAAGTAGGCCTGCGGCGAGCGGTCCAGCACGGCGGCGATCGCCTGCAGCCGTTCCAGGTCCGCCTCCACCTTGCCCGCCACCTTCAGCTTGAAGTAGCGGTGCCCATAGGCTTGCACCACCTCCTGCAGCGTCTCGGGCAGGCCATCGCCGACGCGACCTCCCTCCCCCCCTGGGGGAGGGTTGGGGTGGGGGCTGTCCGCTGCCGTGATCGCATCCACCAGCCCCACCGTGTGGCGGGCGTGGATGCGATCGGCGGGACGCAGGCCGCGCAGGAAGGCGTCCCAGGCAAAGCCCGCGAACTGCGGATGCGCGTCGCCGATGCCGGCCAGGTTGCCCTGCATCGCGGCGTAGAAGGACACGCCGGCGGCGCGGCACAGCGCGTCGAGGACGGCGCGGTCCACCAGGGCGGGGCCGTAGCTCGCGAGCAGCGGGTTGAAGCCCTGTGCCGCCGCCGCGCGCTGGTGGGCGTCGTGGTGGCGCGCGAAGTGGCCGAAGGCCGTCGCCGGCGCCGCGTCCGACAGGTACGCGTCGCGCGCCAGCCGCGTCACGGCGCGCAGCTGCTCGAAGTTGTCCTCGTTGGACAAGGCCAGGTTCTTGTCGAACCACTTGGGCGCCATCAGCTCCGCGGCCGCTCCCCAGGCGGTGCGGCCATCCGGCAGCGAGACCTGCACGCGGGCGAAGGCTTGCGGCGCCTCGCGCAGCGTCACGACGCCGAAGCGGAACGGCATGCGCAAGGTGACCGGCCGCTCGTACAGCTCGATCGCGCGGATGGCAACGGGCGGGGCTTCAGCCATGGGCATCCAGTCCTTGCAGCACGCCGCGCAGGTAGCCGATCGAGCGTGCCGCGCAGCCCGGCCCATCGGGCACGTAGTCGAAGGGTTCGACGCCGACGATGCCGGGGAACAGGCCTTGCTCCTCCATCGCCCGCAGCACCTGCAGGATGGGACCGAAGTCCATCGCGCCCTGGCCGGGTCCGCGCCGGTTGGGGTCGTTCACCTGCACGTGGCCGATCACGCCGCGCGGCATCCATTGCTCCATCAGTTCGTGCACCGGCAGCGGCTCCGCCTGCCCGGCGGCACTGCAATCCACCATCGTGCGCAGCGCGTCCTGGCCGATCTCGTCGACCATCCGCGCCGCTTCCTCCACCGTGTTGAACAGGTCGGTCTCGCGGGGGGACAGCGGTTCCAGGCAGTAGGTGACGCCGCAGCGCGCCGCGGCCGCGGCGGCACCGGAGAGGCAATCGCGGGCGCGCTCCCACGCCTGCTCGCGCGTGCTGCCGGCGGGCACGCTGCGCTGTTTCGGCGAACCGTGCACGAGGTAGCTGCCGCCCAGGGCGGCGCACATCTCGACCAGGCGGACCATCACCTGCTTGGTCCGCTGCCGCAGGGCCGCATCGTCGGCCACGATGGACAGGCCCGCGGGGGCCACCAGCAACCAGTGCAGGCCGAAGATCTTCAGGCCGTGGTCTTCCGCGGTGCCGCGCAAGGAGGCGAGCTCCGCCTCGGTGAGCGCCATGGGATCGGCGGCGAGCGTGAACGGCGCGACCTCCAGGCCGTCGTAGCCCAGGGCCGCCGCCAGCGCGCACTGCTGCGCGAACGGCAGGGGCTGCAGCACCTCGTTGCAGAGAGCGAACTTCATGGCGGCAGCTTACGCGCGGCGCGCGAACAGCATGCGCAAGCCACCGAAGAGCGCAGCCTTCACGCGGTTGACCGCGGCCTTGACCGGCTTGATGTACAGCAGGATGGTGAAGATCGTGACGAAGGCGAACGCCATGGCGATCGGCCGGGTGAAGAAGGGCACGATGCTGCCATCGGACAGCACCAGGCCGCGGCGCAGGCTCTTGTCCAGCAGCGGGCCGAGCACCAGGCCCAGCACCAGCGGCGCCATCTCGTAGCCGCGCCGGCGCAGGAAGAAGGCGCCGATGCCGATCGCCAGCATCATCCAGATGTCGAACAGGCGCGAAGCGGTGGCGAAGGCGCCCACCGTGCACAGCAGGAACACGATCGGCATGAGGATGCTGCGCGGCACCTTCAGCACGTGCAGCAGCGGCCGCACGCCGAACAGCCCGAACAGCAGGATCGCGATGGAGGCCAGCGTCGTCATCGCCACCACGTGGTAGATGAAGTGCGGGTGCTGGATCATCAGCATGGGGCCCGGCTGCACGCCGTGGATGATCATGGCCGCCATCAGCACGGCCGAGGGCGCGGAGCCCGGGATGCCGAGTGCGAGACAAGGAATGATGTGGCCCGGGATCGAGGACATGTCGCCCGTCTCGGCCGCCATCAGGCCATCGATGGAGCCCTTGCCGAATTTCTCCGGCTCCTTGCTGGCCGCCTTGGCAGCGGCATACGACATCCAGGCGCCTGCGTCCTCGCCCACGCCGGGCAGCAGTCCCGTGAGCACGCCGATGACGCCGGAGCGCAGCACTGTCCACTTGTACTGGATCACTTCCTTCCAGCGGGGCAGCACGGAGTCCTTCAGGTCCGCGATCTTGCGTTCGACCGGATCGGCCAGCGTCGTCAACACTTCCGCCAGGCCGAAGGCGCCCACCAGCGCCGGGATCAGCCCGATGCCGCCGGACAACTCGTCCCAGCCCAGGGTGAACCGGTCGTAGGCGTACAGGGTCTCCTGGCCGATCTGCGCCAGGAACAGGCCCAGCAGGCCCATCAGCCAGCCCTTGAGGGGGTCGCCGCCGACGATGCTGCCCGACAGGGTCACGCCGAACAGCGCCAGCCAGAAGAACTCGAAGGCGCCGAACTGCAGTGCAACTTCCGCCAGCAGCGGCGTGAAGAGCGCCAGGCAGATCACGCCGATCAAGGTGCTCACGAAGGCGCCCGAGGTGGCGATGCCGATGGCGCGCCCGGCCTGCCCCTGCATCGCCAGCGCGTAGCCGTCGGCGCAGGATGCGGCATTGGCCGCCGTGCCCGGGATGTTCAGCAGGATCGCCGTGCGCGATCCGCCGTACAGGGCGCCCACGTACGAGCAGATCAGCACCAGGATCGCGTCGTTGGCCTGGAGCTTGATGGTCAGCGTGGTGAGCAGCGCGATGGCGAGCGTCGCCGACAGCCCCGGCAGGATGCCCATGATGATGCCCACGAACGCGCCGCCCAGCCCGTAGGCCAGGGTGAGCGGGTTCATGAAGCTCATCCAGGCCGAGCCGAGGTCTTGGATTCCTTGCAGCATGGGAAGTCGATGCGGGAGAGAGAGCTTGCCGGCTCAGGGGAGCCGGACGAGGAACAGCCGCTCGAACACCAGCCAGGTGACGACGGAAGCGCAGGCGCCGATGACCAGGGCCTGCAGCCAGGCCTTGGCGCCGAGACGGCGTTCGGCCGGGTCGCGGCTCAGGCGCCGGAACACCACGATGCAGGCGGTGACGTAGACCGTGGAAGCGAGCCAGAAGGGAATGCCGTGGCCCACCAGCACGACGCCGTAGCCGGTGCACAGGGCGATGGCGATCCAGACGCGCCGGTTGGCCTCGCGCGTGTCGGCGGCAGCCGGCGGCGTGCGCTGCGACAGCGCGCCGCGCCGCAGGCTGCGCACGCCCAGGGTGCCGCCCAGCAGGATCATCGCGATCCCGAGCAGGCCGGGCAGCAGCCCCGGCACGGTCACCGGGTTGATGTTCTGGTGCTCCAGCCGGTCCATGGTGATGGAGCCGACCAGGACCGCGATGCCGAACGCGATCCAGCCGACCGCGTCCTTGAGGTCGGAGCGCGGCGGCGCGAGCTCCTCCTCCACGCCGGCGGCGACCGAGTGCTCGGGAACGAGGGCGGGATCCGTCATGCCGCGGACTCAGGGCTTGGGGATGCCCACCGTGTCCGGCGCGACCTTGGTCTTGCCGCTGGCATGCAGGTTCCACGCGTTCACCTGCACGGCGGGCCACACGGCCTTCTGGGCTTCCTCGCCATAGAGCGGGTTGAACAGCGCGCCGCGGCTGGTGGCGTACTTCTTCAGCGCCTCGCTCTTGCCCATGTTGGCCCAGATGCGCTCCACGGTCTTGACCACGTCGTCCGGCACGCCCTTGGGGATGAAGATGCCGAAGTAGTTGGCCGGCGCGCTGAAGCCGGGGATGGTGGCCGACAGCGCCGGGATGGTGCCGTAGCCTTCGAGCTCCAGCGGCTTGTCGCTGACCGTCGCCAGCGGGCGCAGGCGCTTGCCGCGGATCATGTCGGCCTGCTCCACCGCGAGCTGCGTGGTCAGGTCCGCTTCGCCGGAGACCGTGGCGATGACCGCCGGGTTGCCGCCGTCGTAGGAGACTTCCTTGTACTTCACGCCGGTGGCCTTGACGATCTGGTCCATGGCCGCATGCGCGGCCGAGGTCACGCCGGCGGTGGCCACGCTGATCTGGCCGGGGCGCTTCTTCATGTCGTCGATCAGTTCCTTGGCGTTCTGCCAGGGGCGCTGCGGGTTGACGCCGATCACCTGGATGTTCGCCACGTTGAGGAACAGGTGCCAGTCCTTGATGCTGGTGTTGACCGAGCCGAGCGCCTGGTAGGCGCCCAGGTCCTGCGCGGCGCCGGCCGTCCAGGTGTAGCCGTCCTTGGGCGCGTCGAGCGCGCTCTTGGTGCCGATGGCGCCGGAAGCGCCGGGCTGGTTCACGATCACGATCGTCTGGCCCAGCGCCTTTTCCATTTCGGCCGCGGCCACGCGCGTGACCTGGTCGGTGGAGCCGCCGGCGGCCCACGGCACGATCAGGTTGATCGGGCGGCTGGGTTTCCAGTTCTGCGCCGACGCGGGCATCGCGGCGGCCAGCACCGCGGTGGCGGCGATCGCATGGAGGAAGAAGCGCTTCTGCATGGAGGTCTCCGGTTTAATTCTCTAAACGGTTAATTAGAGGGATGTGGTGCGGGGCTGTCAACGTGGCTTGTCCCACGCTCGGGTCACGCCAGCCAGCGCTCCCGATGCTCGGCGACGAAGGCGTCGTCGGTGAGGTGCGGGTAGTCGCGCTGCACGCGCGACAGGGCCTCGGCCTGGCCGGGGCTGAGCCCTTCCTGCGGGTCCAGGCACCAGGTGCCTTGCAGCAGGCCCTGGCGGCGCAGGATCTCGTGGCAGCCGGCGATGCAGCCGTGAAAGTCGTGCGCGACGTCGAAGAGGGCCGCGTTGCAGTCGGTCACCTGGCTGTCCAGGGCCAGCAGGTCCAGCGGCGCCTGGCCCGCCGCGACGGCCGCGTGGATGCGATCGAGCAGCTGCACGGCGGCGCGCGTCCACACGCTCCAGTGCCCGAGCAAACCGCCCTGGATGCGCACCGTCACCGGGGCGCCGTCGCGCATGAAGCGGAACGGCGCCAGCAGGTCCAGCACGATGTGGTCGTCGTTGCCGGTGTAGAGGGTGACGCGCTCCTCGGCGCGGGCTGCCACCACGCCGCGGATCACGTCGAGCGTGCGGTAGCGGTGGAAGGGGGCCATCTTGATCGCCACCACGTTGTCGATTTCGGCGAAGCGCTGCCAGAAGGACATCGGCAGGTGGATGCCGCCCACGGCCGGCTGCAGGTAGAAGCCCACCAGCGGGAATTCGCCGGCGACGGCGCGGCAATGCGCGACCAGTTCGTCCTCGCCCGCCCCCTTCATGGCAGCCAGGCTCAGGAGACCGGCGTGGTAGCCCAGGTCGCGGGCGATGCGCGCCTCGCGCACGGCCTGCTGCGTGCCGCCCGCGAGGCCGGCGACCATGAACAGGGGCCGGCGTCCGCCCAGCGGCTCCCACTCGCGCGCGACCTGCATCGCGAGCTCCAGCACGGGCTGGTACAGGCCCACGTCCCGGATCGCGAACTGGGTGGAGTGCACGCCGACGGCCACGCCGCCCGCGCCCGCATCGAGGTAGTAGCGCGTCATGGCACGCTGGCGCCGCACATCCAGCTTGCGATCCGCGTCCAGCGCCAGCAGGTGCGCCGGGATCGCGGCACCACGGCGCAGGACGCCCAGGCTGTCACGCGGCAGGTCGGACCAGTGCATCAGTACTTCCCGTCGCGCGCTTCGTAGTGGGTCGGCTTGTTGAGGGTGGCGCCGCCGCGCTGCACCCAGTCGGCCGTCCAGTCCAGCATGCGCGCCAGCCCCACCTGCGGCTCGCCGAACAGGCGGAAGGCTTCGCTGCAGTCCACCAGCCAGCACGTTTCCGCCTCGTAGCCGGTGAAGCGCGGCGCCTTGTTCAGGCGCAGGCTGAACTCGCAGGCGAGCTCGCGGATGCTCACGCGCGGGCCGCTGAGGTTCAGCGCGCTGGTCGGCGTCGTGCAGTGCGCGAGCGAGCGCAGCGCCCAGTCGTTGGCCTCGCCCTGCCAGATGATGTTGGCGTGGCCCATGGACAGGTCGATGGGTTCGCCGCGCAGGACCTTCTGCGCCACGTCGTGCAGCACGCCGTAGCGCATGTCGATCGCGTAGGACAGGCGCAGCAGCCGGCCCGGCGTGCCGTGCAGGTGCGAGAAGTGCTGGAACAGGCGTTCGCGCGCAACGCAGGAGTTGGCGTATTCGCCCGAAGGGGCCGTGGGCGGCTGCGACTCGGGCGCGCCCGGGCCTTCCTTGGCCACGAAGGGGTACACGCAGGCGGTGGAGAAGGCCACGATGCGCGAACGCGGGAAGCGCTCGGCGACCAGGCCGGGCACGTAGGCATTCATCGCCCACGTGAGCCACTCGCTGCCGGCGGAGCCGAACTTGCGGCCGGCCATGAACACGATGTTGGGCGCATCGGGCAGCCGCGCCAGCGCCTCGCGCGACTGCAGGTCGGCGGCGATGCACTCCACGCCGGCGGCCTGCAGTTCCTCGCGCAGACCGGGCTCGGAAAAGCGTGCCACGCCGATCACCCGGCGCGCGGGCCCGGCGCGCTTGGCCATGCGCGCCAGCGTGGGGCCCATCTTGCCGCCGACGCCCAGGACCATCAGGTCCCCGTCCACGTTGGCCAGCGCGTGCACCAGTTCCGGCGAAGGCCGGCTCATCAATTCCTCGAGCGCCGCCACGTCCGCGATGCGGGCAGGCAAATCCTTGGCGGTATCCGTCATCCCGTGACTATTCACCAATTGGTGAATTAAGGAAAGTCGGGGGGAACCCTAACACCCTACCCCCGCTCATGGCGCGAAGCCGGCGCAGAGGAAGACAGAGGTTCGCATCACTGCATTTCCTCTGCGGCCCCGTGCGGGCCCTGCGCCGGTGCATGCCTGCGTGTTCCTCAGGCCCTGCAGCGCTCCAGCACGTAGTGGCTCATCGCCAGGGCCAGCTCGTGCTCGCCGACGAAGACGCGGCCGTCCAGTTCGTGCTCCAGCCGGCGCGCCTCTTCCTCGTTGTGCGAGCGCACGACGATCTCGATGTGCGGATTCAGCTGGCGGGCATACGCGGCCATCTGCCGCACGCCGATCGTGTCCGGGATGGCGATCACCAGCAGGCGGGCGCGCGCGATGTGCGCCTGCACCAGCACCTCCGGCCGGCTCGCGTCGCCGCTCACCGAGGGGATGCCTTCGGCGCGCAGCTGCTCCACCAGCTCCCGGTTCTGCTCGGCGACGACGAAGGGCACGCCGGCGCTCCGGAGGGCCCCGGCCACCTTGCGCCCCACCCGCCCGTAGCCCACCAGCACGACCTGGCGCGAGAGGTACTTGGGGTCGGTGCTCGTGGGCAGCTCCGCGAGCGGATCGTCCCGCGCGGCGAGCTCGCGCGCGAGCTGCGAGCGCGCCAGCAGCCACTCCTGCAGCGGCCGGATGGCCTTGAACACCAGGGGATTGATGGCGATGGAGATCAGCGCGCCGGCGACGATCAGGCTGGCGCCCTCGCGCGGCAGCAGGCCCAGCGAGCTGCCGAGGCTGCCCAGGATGAAGGAGAACTCGCCGATCTGCGCCAGGCTGGCCGACACGGTGAGCGCGGTGTGCAAGGGATACCGCAGCAGCAGCACGAGCACGGCCGCCGCGATCGACTTGCCGAACACGATCACGCCCACCACCGCGAGCACGCGCAAGGGCTGCTCCAGCAGCACCTGCGGGTCGAACAGCATGCCCACCGACACGAAGAACAGCACGGCGAAGGCGTCGCGCAGCGGCAGCGTTTCTTCCGCGGCGCGGTGGCTGAACTGCGATTCGCGCAGCACCATGCCGGCGAAGAAGGCTCCCAGGGCGAAGGACACGCCGAAGACCAGCGTGGCGCCGTAGGCGATGCTCACCGCGGCCGCCACGACGCACAGCGTGAACAGCTCGCGCGAGCCCACCTTCTGCACCTGCCACAGCACCCACGGGAACAGGCGCCGGCCCACGATCAGCATCAGCGCGACGAACAGGCCGACGGACAGCAGCGTGCGCGCGAGGCTGCGCCAGATCACCTCCGGGTCGGCCGCGCCGCCGCTCAGCACGCCCGCGAGCGGGGGCAGCAGCACCAGCACCAGCACCATCGCGAGGTCCTCCACCACCAGCCAACCCACCGCCACCCGCCCGTTGAAGCTGTCCAGGAGTCCCAGGGATTCCAGGGCGCGCAGCAGCACGACCGTGCTCGCGACGGACAAGGCGATGCCGAACACCAGCGCGCCGGCGAAGCTCCAGCCCCACCACATCGCCAGCGCCGTGCCCATGGCGGAGGCGGCGACGATCTGCACGATCGCGCCGGGCACCGCGATGCGGCGCACCGCCAGCAGGTCCGCGAAGGAAAAGTGCAGGCCCACGCCAAACATCAGCAGCATCACGCCGATCTCGGCCAGCTGCGCGGCCAGGTTGCTGTCGGCGACGAAGCCGGGCGTGAAGGGCCCGATCACGATGCCCGCCAACAGGTAGCCCACCAGCGCCGGCAGCCGCAGCCGCGCGGCGGCGAAGCCCAGGATGAGCGCGAGGCCCAGGCCGGCGGCGATGGTGGTGATCAGGGGGAGGTTGTGTTCCATGCAGGCCCCATGATGCATGACGAAATGACGAAGGCCCGTCGAAACGGGCCTTCCATGACTTCAATGGCGAGTCACTCCGTCATCGCGGCGGCGCCGCCGCGCGGTCATGCCGTCCTCAGCCCTTCACGGTCGTCATGTAGCTGGAGTAGCGGTACTCGGAGAAGCGCTCCCACAGCAGCTGGTCGCGCTGGAAGGCGCGCATGTCCTGGTGGATCTTCTTGAATTCCGCGGACTTGGCCTCGTGCTCGGCGAACACTTCCATGGACGCCTTGTAGCCGGCGTCCATGATCTCCTTGGAGAAGGGCTTGAGCTGCGTCTTGGCCGCGACCAGGCGCTTGAGCGCGGTGGGGTTCACCGCGTCGTACTTGGAGGTCATGTCGCGGGCCGCCACGTTGCAGGCCGCTTCCAGGATCGCCTTGTTCTCGGCCGACAGCGCGTCGTAGGCCTTGGTGTTGACGAAGAACTCCAGCTCGGCGCCGCCTTCCCACCAGCCGGGGTAGTAGTAGAAGGGGGCGACCTTGTTGAAGCCCAGCTTCTCGTCGTCGTAGGGGCCGACGAACTCGGTGGCGTCCAGCGTGCCCTTCTCCAGCGCGGAGTAGACGTCGCCGGCCGGCATGTTCTGCGGCACCACGCCCAGCTTGGCCATCGCCTCGCCGAACAGGCCGCCGCCCATGCGCATCTTCAGGCCCTTGAGGTCGGCGACGGTCTTGATCTCCTTGCGGTACCAGCCGCCCATCTGGGTGCCGGTGTTGCCCGCGGAGAAGGAGCGCATGTTGTACTTGGCATAGAACGCGTCCATCAGCTTGCGCCCGTTGCCGTGTTCCATCCAGGAGTCCATCTGGCGCGCGGTCAGGCCGAAAGGCACGGCGCAGCCGAAGGCGAAGATGGAGTCCTTGCCGGTGAAGTAGTAGGGCGCGGTCTGGCCCATCTCCAGCGAACCCTGCTGCAGCGCGTCGACGTTGCCGAAGGCGGGCATCAGCTCGCCGCCCGCGTGCACGGAGATCTCGAACTTGCCGCCCGACAGGGCCTTGACGGTTTCGGACATCTTGACGGCGCTGCCGAAGATGGTGTCCAGCGACTTGGGGAAGCTGGAAGAGAGGCGCCAGCGCACGGCGGCTTGCGCGTGCACGGCGGGGGCGATGCCCGATGCGAGCACGCCGGCGATGCCGGCGCGCTTCAGGGCGGAGCGACGGTCCATGTAGAGGGTCTCCTGGTGTTCGGACGAGTTTCCGGTTGTGCGGCCGATGATGGTACCGAACGGCGCACCAAGCTTGCAGAAGGCTGGCACCAGCATGGGGCGGCGTGTGGGCAGCGGCGCCGTCCTTAAGAAAAAAGCCGCACTGTGTGCGGCTTTGTGCATGAGGAGAAGTGCGCCCCTAGAGCTTTTGCGACTGCATGAAGCGGTCGAAGGTCGCCTCGGTGAAGCGGAACCACAGGTTCTGCTCGGCGCGGAACCTGGCGAAGTCCGTGTACACCTTCTTCCAGTTCTCGTTCCTGGCCGACAGCTCGCCGTAGAGGTCCATCGAGGACTTGTAGGCGGCGGCCATCACGTCGGCCGGGAAGGGCCGCAGCTTCGCACCCGCGCCCACCAGCTGCTTGAGCGCGGTCGGGTTGCGCGCGTCATACTTGGCCTGCATGTCCACGTGCGCGTAGGTTGCGGCGGCTTCCACGATCGCCTTGTTCTCGGGCGAGAGCGCGTCGTAGGCCTTCTGGTTCACGTACAGGTCCAGCTGCAGGGCGCCTTCCCACCAGCCGGGATAGTAGTAGAAGGGAGCGACCTTGTGCAGGCCCAGCTTCTGGTCGTCGTACGGGCCGATCCACTCGGCCGCGTCGATGGTGCCCTTCTCCAGCGCGGGATAGATGTCGCCGCCGGGAATGTTCTGCGGCACGCCGCCCAGCCGCTCGAGCACGCGGCCGGCGAAGCCGCCGATGCGGAACTTCAGGCCCTTGAGGTCGGCGACGCTCTTGATCTCCTTGCGCACCCAGCCGCCCATCTGCGCGCCGGTGTTGCCGCAGGCGAAGCTGATGATGTTGTACTTGGCGTAGAACTCGCGCATCAGCTTCAGGCCGTTGCCCTCGAAGGTCCAGGCGCTCATCTGCCGGCTGTTCAGGCCGAAGGGAATGGCGCCGCCGATCGCGAAGGTCTCGTCCTTGCCGAAGAAGTAGTACGGGGCGGTGTGCGCGGCTTCGATGGAGCCCTGCTGCACGCTGTCGACCACCCCGAAGGCGGGCATGAGCTCGCCGGCCGCATGCACCGAGACCTCGAACTTGCCGCCCGAGAGCTGGCGCACCTTCTGGGCGAACACCTCGGCACCGCCGTAGATGGTGTCCAGCGACTTGGGGAAGCTGGAGGCCAGGCGCCAGCGGACGGCGGCCTGCGCATGCACGGCGGGGGCGGCGCCCGCGGCCAGGACACCGGCGATGCCGGCGGACTTGATGAGGGAACGGCGGTCCATGGAGTGGTCTCTCGTGGGTGGGACGCGCCCATGATCGACCCACACGCCGGGGCAAGCCTTGCACCTCGCTGGCGGGGGGACCCCGGGTTTGCCCGCATGCGGCACGCGAACCAATGGATGCCGTTCCCGGGCGGGGGACCGCAGGGCTTTCCCAAAAAGAAAAAGCGCCGCGGTTGCGGCGCCTTTCCCCGGATCCCCGGCTGCGCGGGGGCGACGGCGATTACAGCTTCTGCGACTGCATGAAGCGGTCGAAGGTCGCTTCGGTGAAGCGGAACCACAGGTTCTGCTCCGCGCGGAACCTGGCGTAGTCCGCGTAGATCTTCTTCCAGTCCTCGTTCTTGGCATTGAGCTCGTCGTACACCGCCATCGACTGCTTGAAGGCCTCGGACAGGATCTCGTTGGAGAACGGACGCAGCTTGGAGCCTGCCGCCACCAGCTGCTTGAGGGCCGCGGGGTTGCGCGCGTCGTAGCGCGCCTGCATGGCGATGTGCGCTTCGGCCGCGGCCGCTTCCACGATCGCCTTGTTCTCGGAGGACAGGGCGTCGAAGGCCTTCTGGTTGATGAAGAAGTCCAGCTGCGGGCCGCCTTCCCACCAGCCCGGGTAGTAGTAGTAGGGCGCGACCTTGTTGAAGCCCAGTTTCAGGTCGTCGTACGGACCCACCCACTCGGCGGCGTCGATCGTGCCCTTTTCCAGCGCGGGATAGATCTCGCCGCCCGGGATGTTCTGCGGCACGCCGCCCATGCGCTCCAGCACCTTGCCGGCGAAGCCGCCGATGCGCATCTTCAGGCCCTTGATGTCCTTGACGGTCTTGATCTCCTTGCGGTACCAGCCGCCCATCTGCGAGCCGGTGTTGCCGCCCGGGAAGTTGAGGAAGCCGAACTTGGCATAGAACTCGCGCATCAGCTTCAGGCCGTTGCCCTCGTACATCCACGCCGTCATCTGCCGGCTGTTCAGGCCGAAGGGGATGGCGCAACCGAGCGCGAAGCACTCGTTCTTGCCGAAGAAGTAGTAAGGCGCGGTGTGGGCCGCCTCGATCGAGCCCTGCTGCACGCCGTCGACCACGCCGAAGGCCGGCATCAGTTCGCCGGCCGCATGCACGGACACCTCGAACTTGCCGCCGGACATGGCCTTGACCTTGGCCGCGAACACTTCGGCGGCGCCGAAGATCGTCTCCAGCGACTTGGGAAAGGACGAAGCCAGGCGCCAGCGGATGGCGGTCTGCGCATGCACCGCCGGCGCGATGCCGGTGGCCAGCACTCCCGCGATGCCGGCCTGCTGCAGAAGGGAACGACGGTCCATGGAATGAAACTCCTCTCGGGTCAGACGTTATGTTTGCTTTTCCCCTCGCGCCCCAACTTTCGTGTCGGTTTTCGAGGGTCGCTCATTCTAGAAATGACAGGTTTGTGTCAGCCCGGGGTTTTCCCTTGCGAAACAACAACGCCCGCGGTGCGCGTGCACCGCGGGCGTGCGTTGCAGGCAATGCGTGCGCGTCGCCTAGAGCTTCTGCGTCTGCATGAAGCGGTCGAAGGTCATCTCTGTGAAGCGGAACCAGAGGTTCGCTTCGCTGCGGAAGCGCGCGTAGTCCGCGAAGATCTTCTTCCAGTCCTCGTTCTTCGCGCCGATCTCCTCGTACAGGGCGGTCGACTCCTTGAAGGCGAGGTTCATCACGTCGTTGCTGAAGGGACGCAGCTTGGTGCCGGCGGCCACCAGCTGCTTCAACGCGGTGGGGTTGCGTGCGTCGTAGCGCGCCTGCACGAAGATGTGCGCGTCGGAGGCGGCCGATTCGACGATCGCCTTGTTCTCCGCCGACAGCGCGTTGAAGGCCTTGTCGTTGACGAAGACGTCCAGCTCGGGCCCGCCTTCCCACCAGCCCGGGTAGTAGTAGTAGGGCGCGACCTTGTTGAAGCCCAGTTTCAGGTCGTCGTACGGCCCCACCCACTCGGCGGCGTCGATGGTGCCCTTTTCCAGCGCCGGATAGATCTCGCCGCCGGGGATGTTCTGCGGCACCCCGCCCATGCGCTCCACCACCTTGCCGGCAAAGCCGCCGACCCGGAACTTCAGGCCCTTGAAGTCCGCGACGCTCTTGATCTCCTTGCGGTACCAGCCGCCCATCTGCGCGCCGGTGTTGCCCGCCGGGAAGCTGATGATGTTGTACTTGGCGTAGAACTCGCGCATCAGCTTCAGGCCGTTGCCCTCGTGCATCCACGCCGTCATCTGCCGGCTGTTCAGTCCGAAGGGAATGGCGCAGCCCAGGGCGAACACTTCGCTCTTGCCGAAGAAGTAGTAGGGCGCGGTGTGCGCCGCTTCCACCGAGCCTTGCTGCACGCCGTCGACCACGCCGAAGGCCGGCATGATCTCGCCGGCGGCATGGGTGGAGATCTCGAACTTGCCGCCCGACATGGCCTTCACGCGCGCGGCGAAGACCTCGGCACCGCCATAGAGCGTGTCGAGCGACTTCGGGAAGCTGGAGGCCAGCCGCCATCGGATCGCCGGCTGCGCGTGCACGGCGGGCGCGATGCCGCTCGCGAGCACCCCCGCGAGTCCTGCGTTGCGGATCAGGGAACGACGGTCCATGGCGGTCTCCTAGTTGAGGCGACCATTCTGGATTTGACAGCTTTCTGTCAAGAACGGGTTTTCCCGGGAGGGGTGGCCTCCGTGGGGGGATCGGCGGGGTTCGCCTGGCGGCTCACCTGCCGGCGGCGCGCCGCCGCCGCCCTACGAGGCGGGCATCCGGGGCGGGACTGAATCCCGCCGATCGGCGTCCGCTCAGCCCACCACCTTCAGGCTCGGCCCCGGCCGCTCCAGCAGCGCCCCGAAGCGCGCCTGGATCGCCGCCTCGATCCCTGCCGCATCCAGCCCCTGCATCGCCAGCAGCCTGGCCGGATCGCCGTGCGGCGCGTACTCGTCGCGCAGGCCCAGTTGCAGCACGGGCTTGAGGATCCCGGCCGCATTGAGCGCCTCGGTGACGGCGCTGCCCGCGCCGCCCATGACGGCGCCCTCTTCCACCGTGACCAGCGCGTCGTGCGACGCTGCCAGCTGCAGCAGCAGTTCCTGGTCCAGCGGCTTGGCCCAGCGCATGTTGGCCACGCTCAGGTCCAGCTTCTCCGCCGCCTGCAGCGCCGGATACAGCAGGGTGCCGAAGGCGAGCACGGCGACGCGGCGGCCCTGGCGGCGCAGTTCGCCCTTGCCGAAAGGCAGCGGCTGCAGGCCCGGTTCCACCGCCACGCCGGCACCCGCGCCGCGCGGATAGCGAACGGCCACCGGATGGTCCTGCTGGTAGGCGGTCGTGAGCAGCTTGCGCGTCTCGTTCTCGTCGGCCGGGCAGGCGATGCTCATGTTCGGAATGCAGCGCAGGTAGGCGATGTCGTAGGCGCCCGCGTGGGTGGGGCCGTCGGCACCGACCAGGCCGGCACGGTCCAGCGCGAACACCACCGGCAGGTTCTGCAGCGCCACGTCGTGGATCAGCTGGTCGTAGGCGCGCTGCAGGAAGGTCGAATAGATCGCGACCACCGGCTTGAGGCCTTCGCAGGCCAGGCCCGCGGCGAAGGTCACCGCATGCTGTTCGGCGATGCCGACGTCGTGGTAGCGGTGCGGGAACAGCTTGTGGAACTCCACCATGCCGGAGCCTTCGCGCATCGCGGGCGTGATGCCCACGAGCCGCTGGTCCTGCGCGGCCATGTCGCACAGCCACTGGCCGAACACCTGGGTGAAGGTCGGCTTGGCCGTCGCGGCGGGCTTGACCAGGCCGACGGCGGGATCGAACTTGCCCGGCCCGTGGTAGGCCACCGGGTCGGCTTCGGCCAGCTTGTAGCCCTGCCCCTTTTTCGTCACGACGTGCAGGAACTGCGGACCCTTGAGCTGGCGGATGTTCTCCAGCGTGGGGACCAGCGACTCCAGGTCGTGGCCGTCGATGGGGCCGATGTAGTTGAAGCCGAACTTCTCGAACAGGGTGGCGGGCACCACCATGCCCTTGGCATGCTCCTCGAAGCGCTTGGCCAGCTCGAACAGGGGCGGCGCGACGTGCAGCACCTTCTTGCCGATGTCCTTGGCCGCCGTGTAGAAGCGCCCGCTCATGAGCTGCGCGAGGTAGCGGTTCAAGGCGCCCACCGGCGGGCTGATCGACATGTCGTTGTCGTTCAGGATCACCAGCACGTCGGTGTCCAGGACCCCGCCGTTGTTCAGGGCCTCGAACGCCATGCCCGCGCTCATCGCACCGTCGCCGATCACGGCGATGCAGCTGCGTTGCTCGCCCTTCTGCTTGGCCGCCACCGCCATGCCCAGCGCCGCGGAGATGCTGGTGGACGAATGCGCCGTGCCGAAGGTGTCGTATTCGCTCTCGGCGCGCTGCGGGAAGCCGGCGAGCCCACCGAGCTGGCGCAGCGTCGCCATGCGGTCGCGCCGGCCCGTGAGGATCTTGTGCGGATAGGTCTGGTGGCCCACGTCCCAGACGATGCGGTCCCAGGGCGTGTTGAAGACGTAATGCAGCGCGATGGTGAGTTCCACCGTTCCCAGGTTGGAACTGAGGTGGCCGCCCGTGCGCGCCACCGATTCGAGCACATAGGCCCGCAGCTCGTCGGCCAGCAGCGGCAGTTGCGCGCGCGGCAGGCGCCGCAGGTCGGCGGGGTCGTTGATCGTTTCCAGCAGCGTTGCCATCTAGTTGTCCCTGTGCACCACCATCTCGGCCAGTGCCAGCAGCGCCTGCGTGTCGGCGAGGCCGGTGGTGGCGAGCGCGGTGCGGGCCTGCGCCAGCAATTCGCGGGCGTAGCCGCGCGCGCGCTCCAGGCCGAGCAAGGACACGTAGGTGGGCTTGTCGTGCAGCGCGTCCTTGCCGGCCGTCTTGCCAAGGGTAGCGGAATCCGCCGTCACATCGAGGATGTCGTCCACGACCTGGAACGCCAGGCCCATGGCGCGGCCATATTCCTCCAATCCGCGCTGCGCCTGTGGCGCGGCCTCGCCACAGGCGGCGCCCATCATCACGCTGGCCTGCAGCAGGGCGCCGGTCTTGAGGCGGTGCATCTGGCGCAATTCGTCCTCGCTGAGCGACTTGCCCACCGCCGCCAGGTCGATCGCCTGGCCGCCCGCCATGCCCGCGTGGCCCGCGGCCTGCGCGAGCAGGCGGCACAGGCGCGCCTGGGTCCGGTCCGGGATGCCCACGCCTTCGGGCGCGAGCAGCTCGAAGGCCAGGGCCTGCAGCGCATCGCCCGCGAGCAGCGCCGTGGCCTGGCCGTAGGCGACGTGCACGGTGGGCTTGCCCCGGCGCAGCACGTCGTTGTCCATGCACGGCATGTCGTCGTGCACCAGCGAGTAGGCGTGGATCAGCTCCACCGCGCAGGCGGCGCGCAAGGCGGCCTCGAGGTTGCCGCCCACGGCCTCCGCCGCACCCAGCACCAGCAGCGGCCGCAGCCGCTTGCCGCCATCGAGCACGGCGTAGCGCATGGCTTCGCCCAGCTGCGCCGGCGCCTTGAAAGGCACCCAAGCCGACAGCGCCTGCTCCACGCGATCGAGTCGTTGCGCCGACCAGTCCTTGAGGGAAAACGCAGCAGCCTCCCCCGGGCCCGGACGCTGCGTGTCACTCCCGTCCCCCCTGCGCAGGTGGAGGGGGCCCGCGCCTTCGGGCGGCCGTGCGGCGCGGGTCACTCGCTGGCCCAGGGCTTGAGCACGCCGGCGTCGAGCACCTTGATCTGCTCTTCGACGGCCTGCAGCTTCTCGCGGCAGAACTTGAGCAGTTCCGCGCCGCGTTCGTAGCCGGCGAGCAATTGCTCCAGCGGCAACTGGCCGGATTCGATCAATCCGGTGAGCTGGTCGAGCTCTTCCATGGCCGCTTCATAGCTGGCAGGGGGTTTGAAGGGCGGCTTGGTCATCGATGGCGTTCAGATCAACAGTGGATTTTAGGCGAGGCCACCCCATCTGAAGGCGGGGGGTAGAATCCCCCTCCCTTTCTGTCGCGCTCCCCAGCGTGGCCCTGCCCCTTCATAGGGGGAGTCTTCAGGTCAGGTGAAATGTCTGATTTAAGTCTTCAGCTCCAGCAGGCCGCAAGCCAACTTCCCGTTACCAGTTACTTCGATCCGGCACTCTTCGCGCGGGAGCAGGAGCTCATCTTCCAGCACGGTCCCCGGTACGTGGGGCATGCGCTGGCCGTCCCGGAACTGGGCAGCTACCACGCGCTGCCGCACGAAGGCGAAGGCCGCGTGCTGCTGCGCACGCGCAACGGCATCGAGCTGATCTCCAACGTCTGCCGGCACCGGCAGGCGGTGATCCTGCGCGGCCGCGGCTTCGTCAACGAGCAGGCGTCCTCGGGAGGGAACATCGTGTGCCCTCTACACCGTTGGACCTACAGCGGCGGCACCGGCGGCAAGGCCGGCACGCTGCTGGGCGCGCCGCACTTCGCGACCGATCCCTGCCTGAACCTGAACAACTACCGCCTGCAGGAGTGGAACGGCCTGGTGTTCGAAGCCGGTAACGGCTTCGACGTGAACCGCGCCCTGGGCCAGCTCGGGCCCCGGGGCGACCTGGACTTCTCCGGCTACGTGTACGACCGCACCGAACTGCACGAGGTCGACTACAACTGGAAGACCTTCATCGAGGTCTACCTGGAGGACTACCACGTCGGTCCCTTCCACCCGGGCCTGGGCAACTTCGTGACCTGCGAGGACCTGCGCTGGGAGTTCGGCAAGAACTATTCGGTGCAGACCGTGGGCGTGGCGGGCAAGCTCGGCAAGCCCGGCTCCGCCATCTACCGCGAGTGGCACGAGCAGGTGCTGCGCTACCAGGACGGCAGGATGCCCAAGCACGGCGCGGTGTGGCTGACGCTGTACCCCAACGTCATGGTGGAGTGGTACCCCAACGTGCTGGTGGTCTCCACGCTCGTTCCCAAGGGCCCGCAGAAGACGCTCAACGTGGTGGAGTTCTTCTACCCCGAGGAGATCCAGGCCTTCGAGCGCGACTTCGTCGAAGCCCAGCAGGCGGCCTACATGGAGACCTGCGTCGAGGACGACGAGATCGCCCTGCGCATGGATGCCGGGCGCAAGGCCCTGTACGAGCGCGGCGACAACGAGGTCGGCCCTTACCAGAGCCCCATGGAAGACGGCATGCAGCACTTCCACGAGTGGTACCGCGACGCGATGGGCCCGCAGCCTTCGCTGCCCTGAGTGCCCTCCTTCCCCGGCGGCCGGCACGGGGGCACGGTGGTGCCCCTGGACCGGCCCAACGTCGACACGGACGCGATCTTTCCCAAGCAGTACGGCCGCTCGACCGCCAGCAGCGGCTACGGGCCCGTGCTGTTCGACAACTGGCGCTACCTGGACCCCGGCGACCTGGACAGCGACCATGCGCGGCGCCGGCCCGATCCCGCCTTCGTGCTCAACGCGCCGGCGCTGCAGGGCGCCACCGTGCTGCTCGCGGGCGAGAACTTCGGCTGCGGTTCCAGCCGCGAGCATGCCGTGTGGGCGCTGCGTGACTACGGCTTTCGCGCGGTGCTCGCGCCCAGCTTCGGCGACATCTTCCGCCAGAACTGCGCGCTCAACGGCGTTGCGCCCATCGTGCTCGCAAGCGATGCCGTGCGGCGCCTGTTCACGCTGGCGCAGGCGGGCGTGCTCCAGGTCACGATCGACGTGATCGCCGGCACCGTGGCCGCAGGACCCGAGCTGTTCCCCTTCGAACTCACCCCGCGCCAGCGCCTGCTGCTCACGCAGGACCTGGACTGGATAGGCGCGACGCTCGCGCAGCGTGAGCGCATCGCCGCGTTCGAGGCGCTGCGGCTCGCGCGGCAGCCCTGGCTGGACAAGTTCTTCCCGGAGTCCTGATGCAGGCTTTGTGGATGCTGGCCGCGTCTCTCTTCTTCGCGACCATGGCGGTCTGCATCAAGATCGCCTCGGCCTGGTTCAATCCCTCGGAGCTGGTGTTCTGGCGGGGACTGATCGGCATGGTGCTGATGGCCGCGTGGGCGCGTTCGCGCGGCACGTCGCTGGGCACGGACTATCCCTTCATGCATGCGTGGCGCAGCCTCGTGGGCGTGCTGTCGCTGGGCGCCTGGTTCTACGCCATCGCCGGCCTGCCGCTGGCCACCGCCATGACGCTCAACTACATGAGCAGCGTGTGGATCGCGGCCTTTCTCGTGGGCGGTGCGCTGGTCGCATGGAATCCGCGCACGGATGGCGGCCTGCCCGCGCGGCAGGGTCCCCTGGCGCTGACGGTGCTGGCCGGTTTCGCCGGCGTGGTGCTGATGCTGCGACCCACCATCGAGCAGCACCAGGTGTTCGCGGGACTGGTGGGCCTGCTGTCAGGCCTGCTCTCCGCCTTTGCCTACCTGCAGGTCATGGCGCTCGGCCGCATCGGCGAGCCCGAGGTCCGCACGGTCTTCTACTTCGCCGCCGGCTCCATGGTCGCCGGCGCCCTGGGCATGCTGGTCACGGGCGTGTCCCCCTGGGACTGGCGCCACGCGGCCTGGCTGCCGCCCATGGCGCTGCTCGCCTCGCTGGGACAGTGGTGCATGACGCGCGCCTACAGCCACGGGGCGACGCTGCTGGTGGCCAACCTGCAGTACTCCGGCATCGTCTTCGGCGCGCTGTACAGCCTGGTGCTGTTCGGCGACAGCATTCCGCTGGCCGGCTGGCTGGGCATGGGGCTGATCTGCGCCAGCGGCATCGCCGGGACCGTGCTGCGGGTGCGCGCGGCGCCGGATGCGCTGGGCGAAGAGCACTAGCGACCACGTCCCGGGCGCGGGAGGCCGCGCGGCGGGCGGAAAGTCGTGACAAACTCTCCGACGCGAAACGCCCCACCCAACGCCGAATCCATGTACACCACGCTCATCTCCGTCCGCCAGCTGATGGACCTGCAGGCCGCGAAGGCCCGCCTCATGGTCTTCGACTGCAGCTTCGACCTCATGGACACGACGATCGGGGAGAAGCAGTACCTGCAGGCGCACATCCCCGGCGCCGTCCACGCCCACCTGGACACGGCGCTCAGCGACAAGGGATCGCTGGACGCCAGCGGCGAGGCCGGGCCGCACGCAGGCGCCGCCTCGGGGGGCCGGCATCCGCTGCCGCGGCGCGAGAAGTTCGCGATGTGGCTGTCCAGCGTGGGCTTCGCCAACGACATGCAGGCGGTCGTGTACGACCGCAACGGCGCCAACTACTGCGGGCGCCTGTGGTGGATGCTCAAGTGGGCCGGCCACGACGGCGTGGCCATCCTCGACGGCGGCCTGCAGGCCTGGCAGGCGGAGGGCGGCGAAGTGCGACCGGGCCTGGAGCCTTCGCACTTCCAGAGCAACTTCGAGCTGGGCCCGCCCTTGCGCCGCCTGGTGACGATCGACGAAGTGCGCGCGCAGCTCGGGCAGCGCACGCAGACCCTGGTCGACGCACGCGCGGCGCAGCGCTATCGCGGCGAGGTGGAACCGCTGGATCCGGTGGCAGGGCACATCCCGGGCGCGCTGAACCGGCCGTTCGCGCAGAACATCGGCGCGGACGGACGTTTCAAGAACGCACAGCAGCTGCGCGCCGAATTCGACGCGCTGCTGGCCGGCCGCGATCCGCAGACCGTGGTCCACCAGTGCGGCAGCGGCGTGAGCGCCGTGCCCAACCTGGTCGCGATGGAGATCGCCGGCTACGGGCCGACCGGCCTGTACGCGGGCAGCTTCAGCGAATGGAGCCGCACGCCGGGGCTGCCGGTCGACAAGGGCTGAACAGGAGCGCCCATGAAAAATGCCGGGACGCGCCCGGCATGTTCCACGCTGTGCGCAGGCGCCTCAAGGGCGCGTGCCGACCGCGTTGGCTGGCGAGGTGTTGGCGCTGCCGCTGCTCACCGCCGGCGCGTTGGAGCCCGAGGCTCCCATCGCCGTGCCGCTGCCCAGCCCGCCATTGAGGCCGGTGCCGGGCTGCGTCTGGCTGCGAGCGCTCGCGTCCGTGCTTCCGCTGCCGCTGGTGCCCGGCACCGCATCGCCGCCGGACGAGCCGGTGTGCGCTGCGGAGCCCGCGACGCCAGAGGGGCCGTCCGGCGCGGCCGGCCGCACCACTTGCGCGGTGTTGCCGGTGGCGGGACTGCCCGGAGCGTTCGCGTTCGTGTCCACCCGCTTGCTGCACGCCCCGAGGGCGAGCGCGCACGCGGCCACGCTCGCGACGAGCCAGGACGCGCGCGCCGACATCACTTGGACGTGCCGGTCGTACCGGGGGTCGTGCCGGTTGGGCTGCCGGTCGAGGCTGCGGCCGTGCCGCCCGGGGTCGTGCCGGTGGTGCTGCCGGTCGTCGAGCCCGGGGTGGCGCCGGCGGCGGCGCCGGAGCTCATGTCGGCGCTGGTGCCCGGCGTGGTGGCCGAGCCGGACGCGCCCATGGACGTGCCGCTGCCGGTCGACGGGGTGGTGCCCATGGAACCGCCGGCGGCGGTGCTGCTGGTGCTGCTGGAATCGCTAGGCGGCGTCGTCGTCGTCGTCGACGGCACGGTGCTGGACGTCGTGGAGGAGGTGGAGTCGGTCGACGAGGTCGGGGTCTCGTTCTTCTTGCCGCACGCGCTCAGGGACAGGGCGGCCATCAGGGCCAGAGCCGCGCATTGCGCGATGGGGGACTTGATCATCAGGAACTCCTTGATTTGGTTCGGTGCATCGAGGGACGGCAGCAGGTCGCGCTGCCTGCGGCTCACTTTAGTGGTGCTCCCCTGCCGCCTTGTCGTCTCGGACTGTCGAAGCCTGTAGGACAAGGCACGGCAGGAAAGTTCCACCCTCAGGCCAGGGCCGAGGCGAGCGCATCTTCCCTGAGCGCCTCGGAAACAGAGCGCAACTCCTCCTTGCGAATGGTGAGCGAACGTGCGAGCGACTGCAGGTCCAGGCGCGATGCCAGCGCCCGGTTGAAGACCTGCTCGCGCTCCTGCCGCACATGCCGCGCGACGTATTCCGCCAGCACCGCGACGCGCGCGTCGTAGAGCGCGTCCTCGGGCGCGGTCGACAGGATCTGCGCGACGAACTCGCGCTGGCTGCCGTGCTGCTCCTCGGCCTCGTCCACCAGTTCCTCGTCGTTCAGCGCCTCGCGCACCGCAGGGTAGAACAGCTCCTCCTCCAGCCGCGCATGGATCGTCAGCTCCATGCAGATCTCCTCGGCCAGTGCGCGGCGCTTGAGCGCGGGCGCGTGCGTGCGCACGAGTTCCCGGTACGCGTCGAACATCGCATGCACGGCCAGGTGGTCGGCATCCAGCAGGTCGATGGCATCGGGCGCTTGTTTGTTCATGGGGTGCATGGCGTCTCCGGAGATGCTTCAACGGCCGTTGCGCTCGGCCTTGGTCTTGACGAACTGTTGCATCACGGGCGCCGCCGGCGAACCGCGGTTGGCGCCCGTGGGTGCCGGCTGCAGTTCCTTCTGGCGCTCCGCGCTCGCGCGTTCCTTGCGCGCAGCCTGGGGCGTGGGGGTCTTGGAGGTGGAAGTCATGGCTCTTTCTCGGTCTTACCACTCTAGAGATGCGCGCGTCCGGCGTTGTCAGTCCGAGGACGGCGCTGCTGTAGGAAAGGCCCGCTCACGCTTCCCGGCGCTTGCGGCGCACCGTGCGCTCGTACGCGGCCATCAGCGGCGTCACGGAAACGCCGTGCACCACGATGGAGGCGACGACCACGGA
The DNA here is from genome assembly GCF_057784995.1 of Ramlibacter sp. G4-7. Taxonomy (NCBI): domain Bacteria; kingdom Pseudomonadati; phylum Pseudomonadota; class Betaproteobacteria; order Burkholderiales; family Comamonadaceae; genus Ramlibacter; species Ramlibacter sp. G4-7. Next base: position 12,920 of record NZ_JBYNTT010000009.1, on the reverse strand, counting down.
CAGCGTCAGTGACACCAGCGGATCCGCCAGCTGCGGCGGCAGTCCGTGGTTCAGCGCGTACATCAGGTAGTACAGCGAACCGACCCCGCGGATGCCGAACCAGCCGATCAGCCAACGCTGGCCGGGCGAGACCCGGGACCGGCCGAGGCCCAGCCGCACGGACAGGGGACGGATCACGCACAGCAGCAGCGGCACGAACCACCAGGCCGCGTCGTTCCAGGGCACCGCCCACAGCAGCGCGCCGATGGTGATCACCGCGGCCACCTCGCCGATGCGCTCCGCCTGCTCGTTGAACGCGAGCACCGCACGGGCCATGAAGGCCGGGGCATGGCGCGGGTCGACCGCCACGTTCTCCGCGAGGCTGCGGTCGGGGTCCACCAGCGCCTCCTCGATCGCGGGCAGGCTGTCCTCGCCGGCGGAGCTGCGCTGCTGCAGCCGCCGCAAGGCCACGCCAGCGGCGAACACGGCGAGGAAACCGTAGGCATGCAGCAGCAGCGCGCAGCCATAGGACAGCGCGATGAGGCCGAGGGCCAGGAAGTCGTCCAGGCCCACCGCCTCCTTGTGTTCGCGGCGCATGTACAGGACCAGCCGGCCGACCGCGATGCCCAGCAGCCAGCCGCAGCCCAGGCCCGCAGCGGTTGCCCACACCACGTCGACGGCGAGCCAGCGCCAACCTCCGGTTCCGAGCTCGTGCAAGCCCAGGAGGCCCAGCCCCAGCATCACGAAGGGGAAGGCACTGCCATCGTTCAGACCGCCTTCGCCGGTGAGGGCGAAACGCAGCTTGTCCTGGTCGCCCGGTTCCTGCAGCTGCACTTCCGAGGCGAGCACGGGATCGGTCGGCGCCAGGATGGCGCCCAGCAGGATGCAGGCGCCCAGTGGCAGGCCGAGGAAAAAGTACGCCACCAGCGCGATGAGGACGACGGTGACCAGCATGGCATTGAGCGCGAGTCGCACCGGCAGCAGCCAGCGCCGGTCCCGCAGCCCGGCGCTCAGCTTGAGCCCCGCGGTGAACAGCGACAGCAGCACCACCCCTTCGGCGATCTTCTCGAGCACCGGCGCGTGCAGGCGGGGAACCGGCGCGACCAGGTGCAGCAGCAGCGGGCTCACGGCGAGGCCGACCAGCAGGTACAGCATGGCGGTGGACAGGGGCAGGCGCTTGAGCACGCTGCCGGCCAGCGCCATGAGCACCAGCAGCACGCCGACGATGAGCGACCAGAGGGCGGTTTCCATTCAGGGCACGACAAAGCGCCCGCGGGAGCGGGCGCCGTGGTCCATGGCTTGGCGGATCAGAGCCGGCCGAGCGCCGACAGCAGCGCCTTGCGGACCGTGGGGAAACGGTGCACGTCGCTGTGGCCGGCGCCGTCCACGCGCAGCAGCTGCGCCGAGCGCATCGCTCCGCACAGCTTCTCGCTGTGGTGGATGGGGATGAGCTCGTCCTTCTCGCCGTGGATCAGCATCACCGGGCCCAGCAGCTTGGCGGCATGTTCCAGCGTCTGCAGCGGATAGCGCAGCACCTGGGTCGGCACCCAGGGATAGAGCTCCGCGGCGAGCGCCTTCATGCTGCTGTAGGGGGACACCAGCAGCGTGAGGTCCGGGGCCTGCCCGTGCGATCCGAGGTTGGCCGCCAGGCTGGCGGCCAGGCCCGTGCCCAGCGACTGGCCGGAGATGACCACCCGCTTGCCTTCGTACAGGGGCGCGAAGTGCTGCCAGACGGCGGCCACGTCCGCGTGCAGCTGCTCTTCGCTCTCGATCTGGCCGCTGCTCTTGCCGAAGCCCCGGTAGTCGAACATCACCACGTCGAAGTTGGCCTGCCGGAACGCATCGAGCTCCACGAACCACTTCTTCAGGTTGCCGGAGTTGCCGTGCAGGAAGAAGAAGACGCCGCGCGGCTCGGGCCGCTTCATCTGCGCGACCGACAGGCGCGCGCCGGGCACTTCCACGAAGAACTCGCGGGTGTCCGGGTCGTCGCAGATCGGCTCGTCCTGCGGCAGGGGGTCCGGTTCGAACAGCAGGCGTTCCTGGCGGAAGTACAGCCATCCGACGGCACCGGCGTAGATCGCGCCGATGGCCAGCAGGACCGAGGCGGAGAAGATTGCGTAAACCATGTTGCCTCCTCCCCGCACCGCCTTAGCGACCGCGTTTGGCATCGGGGTCGCTCGGACCGTTGCGATCGGACAGGCCCGGGTTCGGCGTCCCCAGCTTGCCGCTGTCGCTGGCGCCCTTCTCGTTCCAGGTGCCGCCGGTGCCGGTGACCTTGCCGCGCGGATGGATCGCGTCGGTGCCGTCGTCGAAGTTCAGCGCGCCCCCGGCCGCGGGGCCGTCCTCGGCCGCACCCTGGTTGCGCTCGTTGACGCCGGACGGGGCCACGAGGTCCGGTTGCTGGTCGCTGGTGATGCCCACCTTCGCCGGGCCGTCGCCACGGTAATCCTGGGCGGAAGGCGATTCGCTGCTGGTGCCGCGGGCGGAAGCCTGGCCGTCGCCGGCCTTGTTCACGTCCGGCGAAGGCCGGTCTGCGTCCTTGCGCGGCATCCCGTCACGGGATTGTTCCTGGTTGGGCATCGCGGACTCCTTTTGAACGACTTGTACGGCAGCCTTTGAAGCTGCCCTGTCACGGAGTGTTCGCCCGCCGCAATGGCAGACCTGTCGGCTCGGCCCGGGGACTTGCGTAGGAAGCGGGCGCGGGGCCCAGCAGGAAGACTACGTTCGCGACCGGCTGTCCGGGTCCGTGTAAAGCTGGCGCAGCGCCTGGCGCTCCGCGTCCCCCAGCCCCAGGCCTTCCCGGTAATAGGTTTCCAGCGAGCCGTAGGCCGCATCGACCTCGTCGAAGGCCGCTTGCAGGAAGGACGGCTGCACCCGCCACAGGACTTCCATGGCCTCGCGCGGCAGTCCCATGCGCGAGGCCTCGGGCAGCTGCAGGCGGTCGTTCGTGAGCAGGTAGTCGCGGACCACCTCCTCTTGCGGCACGCCCACCGCCTTGAGCAGCAGCGCCGCGGCGAAGCCCGTGCGGTCCTTGCCCGCGGTGCAATGGAACACGGTGGGCTCGTCGGAGGCGAGCAGGTGCTGGAAGAACTCGGCGAAGCGCGGCGTGTTGTGGCGCACGAAGCCGCGGTAGGTGTCCTGCATGTGGAAGGCCATGTCGGCGGCCGTGAGGCGCTGGCCGGCCGCCAGCAACTCGGTCAGCGTCTGCACGATCGTCGGTTCGATCGGCAGCGAGTGCACCGTGACGTCGGGCAGCCGGCAGGCCGCGCTGGTGCGCTCGTTCACGCCGCGGAAATCCAGCACGCGCCTGATGCCGAGCGCGCGGATCTGCGCCGCGTCGGCCTGGTCGAGGGCACCGAGATGGTCGGAGCGATAGAGATTGCGCAGGGGCAGACCCGGCGCCGGGCCGGTGCCTACGCGGCGGAAGTTGGAGGAACTCGCAAAGCGCATCCCTCCATTGTGGCGGACCCGCTACCTCGAGCGGCTGCTGTCGCTGGCCACCCCGCCGCCGCCCTGCGCGTCGTCCTTGCGCAGGTCGGGGGTGCCCTGGGCGGGCGGGCGCTGCTGCGCCGGGCCGTCCGGGTTGCCGGATTGCGCGCCGCTGTTGGCCTGTCCGCGGCTGCCGCGAGCGCCCTCGTTGCCGGGGCTTGTCGTGCCGGGGAGGACGGCGCCGTCGTTGGCCGCGCCTTGGTTCTTGCTGGGGGACTGCATGGGATTTCCTTTGGAAACGAAAAAGCCTGGCGGCGAGAGCGGCCAGGCATCGGGAGGTGCGATGGGGGAAGGGACCTGCGGGCCCCGCCCCCTCATTCGCGCGGCGTTACTTGCTCGGGCTCTTCGAAGAGCGGCTGCTGGAGCTCTTGCTGCCCTTGGCGCTGGCGCGCTCGCTCTGGGCACGGCTGTTCTGCGTGCTGGCCTTGCCGCCCTTGCTCGCGGCCTGGGCGCGGCTGGACTTCGACGAGGACGACGAAGAGGGCTTGGAAGAAGAGGAACTGGAAGAACTGCGCGATGCCATGGTTTGCTCCTTGGTGGTTGGGAACGGCCGCTTGTTCCTGCTGCGGCCATGGACCCAATCTAGGCTTGCCGGTCGCGCAGGCTGTCGGTTCGCACAGGGGCTGCGGGTAGGAATCGCCCTGCCCTTGCCGGCCCGGCGCATCGGCTGAACTCTGCCCGCGAGAGCGGGGTCAGCGCCAGGCCGCGCGAGCGCGGGCGCGCACCTGCATCACGGGCGCCTGCGGCTGCGCGCCCGGCGCTCCCTGCGCGGGGTCGGCCTGCGGCCAGGTGAGCTGCTCGAACTGCGCCAGCATGGCTTCGCTGATGAAGCGCGTGCGCCCGGCGTAGATGTGGCGGTCGCCGCCGCCGGACTGCTGCGAGACATAGAAGCGTTGCGGCACCAGCAGGTGCAGGTGCTCCCTGGCGCGCGTCATGGCCACGTACAGCAGCCGACGCTCCTCCTCCAGCTCCTCGCTCGTGCCCGTCGCCATGTCGCTCGGGATGCAGCCGTCCACCACGTTGAGCACGTGCACGGCCTTCCACTCCTGGCCCTTGGCGCTGTGGATCGTGGACAGGATCAGGTAGTCCTCGTCGCGCAAGGGCGGCCCGCTGTGGTCGCTGGTGACTTCCGGCGGGTCCAGGGTGAGCTCGGTGATGAAGCGTTCGCGGCTCGCATAGCCGGCCGCCAGGCGCGCGAGCTGCTCGACGTCGAGCTTGCGCACCTGCGCGTCGTCGTGCATGCGCTCCAGCAGCGGCAGGTACCAGGTCTTGGCCAGTTCCATGTCGGCCGGCCAGGCGAGGCCCGGTGCCTGCAGCTGCGCCAGCAGCGCCGCCAGCCGGGTCCACTCCTCCTTCGCCGCCGCCGGTGGCTCGAAGGACTGCAGCGCCTCGTGCGGCGCGCTCGCTTCCGCCATCGCGTCGAGCAAGCGCGTTGCGGTGGCGGCGCCGATACCCGGCACCAGTTGCACGACACGGAAGCCCGCCATGCGGCCGCGCGGGTTGTGCGCGAAGCGCAGCACGCCCATCACGTCCTTGATGTGCGCGGCCTCCAGGAACTTGAGGCCGCCGAACTTCACGAAGGGGATGTTGCGCCGGGCCAGTTCCAGCTCCAGCGCGGCGCTGTGGTGGCTGGTGCGGAACAGCACGGACTGCGACTTCAGCGTGCTGCCCGCCTCGCGCTGCCGCAGGACCTGGTCGGCGACCCAGCGTGCCTGCTGCGCCTCGTCGGGCACGAGCACCAGCTGCGCGCGCTGGCTGGACGCCTTGTCGGTGAACAGGTTCTTCGCATGGCGCTCACGGGCGGCGGAGATCACCGCATTGCTCGCGTCGAGGATGGGCTGGATGCTGCGGTAGTTGCGCTCCAGGGCGACCACGCGCGCCTCCTGCGTGAACTGGCGCGGGAAATCCAGGATGTTGCGCACGGTGGCGCCGCGGAAGGCGTAGATGCTCTGCGCGTCGTCGCCCACCACCGTGACGCCCTGCCCGGTGGGCTTCATGGCGAGGATGATGTCCGCCTGCAGCTTGTTGGTGTCCTGGTATTCGTCGACCAGGACGTGGTCGAAGCGCGCGCCGATTTCCTGCGCGAGGGCGGGCTCGGCGACCATGTCCGCCCAGAACGCGAGCAGGTCGTCGTAGTCCAGCACGTTCTGCTGCTGCTTGGCCTCCACATAGGCCCCGAACAGCTTCCTGAGCTCGTCCTCCCACTGCGTGCACCAGGGGTAGATGGACTGCAGCACCAGCCCCAGCGGGTCGCGCGTGTTCATCACGCGCGAGTAGATCCCGAGGCAGGTGCCCTTGAGCGGGAAGCGCTTCTTCGTGTCCGACAAGCCGATCTCGTGGCGCACGAGCCCCATCAGGTCCTCGGCGTCGCCGCGGTCGTGGATGGTGAAGTTCTCCTCCAGCCCGATGCGCGGGGCGTACTCGCGCAGCAGCCGCGCGCCTATGCCGTGGAAGGTGCCGCTCCACGGCAGGCCGGGCACGGCCTGCGTGGCGGCCAGCCCCAGGGCCTTGTGCAGCACGCTGCCGGCGCGCCGCTCCATCTCCTGCGCGGCGCGCCGGCTGAAGGTGAGCAGCATCATGCGCTGCGGATCCGCGCCGTGGCGGATCAGGTTCGCGACGCGATGCGCGAGCGTGTTCGTCTTGCCCGAGCCCGCGCCCGCGATGACCAGCAGCGGCCGCGTGTCGCCGGCCGTGTCGCCGGTGCCATGCGCGGCGGCCTCCCGCTGCTGCGGGTTGAGGGATTCGAGCGGGTCCGGGTGCTGCATGACCCTGTATATTAATCCAGTGACTTCCGAGATCCTCGTCGGCTCCGCTTCCTGGACCGACAAGACCCTGATCGCCTGCGGCCGCTTCTATCCGCCGGCCTGCCGCACGGCCGAACAGCGCCTGCGCTTCTACGCGCAGCAGTTCCCGCTGGTGGAAGTCGACGCGAGCTACTACGCGATGCCCTTGCCGCAGACGGCGCAGCTGTGGGCCGAGCGCACCCCCGCGGACTTCACGTTCAACGTCAAGGCGTTCCGCCTCTTCACCGGCCACCAGGCACAGCCCTCCGCGCTGGACCGCGACCTGCAAAGGGCGCTGGGCCCCGCGCTGCCGGCCACCCTGTACTACGAGAAGCTGCCCGGCGAGATCCGCGCCGAGCTGTGGCGGCGCTTCCGCGCCGCGCTCGCGCCGCTGCAGGCCGCGGGCAAGCTGGGCGCGGTGCACTTCCAGTTCGCGCCCTGGCTGCTGCGCAACCGCGCGAGCATGGCGCACGTGGAGCATTGCGCCGAGCAGATGCAGGGCCACCTCGTGGCGGCGGAGTTCCGCCAAGAGACCTGGTTCTTAGACGAGCACCTGGAGCGCACGCTGGAATGGGAGCGACGCCTGGGCCTGGTGCACACGGTGGTCGATTCGCCGCAGGGCTTCGCCAATTGCGTGCCTTGCGTGTGGGACGTGACCAACCCGCGCCTGGCCATCGTGCGCCTGCACGGGCGCAACAAGGACACCTGGAACAGGAAGGGCCTGGCGGCCTCTTCCGCGCGCTTCGACTATCAGTACAGCGCCGACGAGCTGGCGGCCATGGTGCCGGAGCTCGAGCACCTGTCCACGCTGGCACGGAAGGTGCACGTCGTCTTCAACACCAACCACGAGGACCAGGGCCAGGTCGGCGCGGCCATGCTGCGGCAGCTGCTGCGGGTAAAAGGGCGGTAAAGGGATGTACAGCGGCGGGACGGGGGACCGCAGCGGCTAGACTTTGCCCCCTGTCTCCTGGAGTACGAAAGAATGAACAAGCGTGTGCGCCTTGGCCTGCTGGCCGCCGGCCTCGTCGTCGCGGCCGCCGCCCAGGCGCAGCTCAAGCCGCCGGCGGCAAGCGCCCCTGCAGCCACGGCCGCATCGGCGGCGCCGGCGGCGCCGGCGGTGGGAGCCAACGGCATCATCAGCAATCCCGAATTCGAGAAGGCCGGCCAGAACGCCGCCCATGCCTGGCTGCTGCTCCTGGACCGCAAGGACTGGGGCACGGCCTGGGACGCGTCCAGCGGCGTCTTCCGCCAGAGCGTGCCGCTGGGCACGTGGATGGACAACGTGCCCAAGGTGCGCGAACCCTGGGGCGCCCTGGTCGAGCGCACGCCCGGCATCGCCGTGTACAAGAAGACGCTGCCCGGCCGCCCCGACGGCGACTACGTGACGGTGGTGTTCGTCACCAAGTTCGCCACCAAGGAAGTCGAGGAGACGGTCACGACCGTGCGCGAGAGCGACGGCCGCTGGCGCGTGACGGGCTACAGCCCGAAGTGACATTCCGCGCGCGGCTCGCCGCGCGACGCAACGCCATCGCCATCAGACCGCGCGTTGCCCGCGCAGTGACGCGCTGGGCAATGCCTTGCCGGCCTTCGCGTAGTGGAAGCGCAGGGTGGGCAGCTGGCGGTCGATCCAGGCCTTGAGCACCGGGTCTTCGGCCTGCGCGGCCACCTTCTCGTAGTTGGCGATGTCGGCCTGGTAGGAGCGCATGACCACCTCGTCGACATAGAGCCGGTCGAACTTGGCGCCACTGAGCTTGGCGAGCTGCTTGAGGATCTTTCCGTGCTCGTTGGTGGGCATGGGCGGCGCCATGCCGCGCACGTGCAGCAGGCGCAGCAGCTCGGGCTGCGCGGTCTGCTGGCGCGAGAGCAGCGTGTTCGCCAGGTCCTTGACGGCCGGGTTGTTGGTGCGCACCTGCGCCAGCCGCGAGGCTTCGGACTGGAAGCGCAGGTTGGCGGCGGCGATCTGCAGGAAGCGGCGCTCCAGGCGCTGCGCGGGCGGCAGCGGTTTCGCCTCGGCGGCGGCGGCGGCGGCATAGCCACCCGGGGACGCGGCGGCGAAGAGCGGCCAGGCCGCCAGTGCGGCGGTGGCAAACAAGACGTACTTTGTCCAGCGCATCGCGCAACTCCTGTTCACGCTCCCCGCCTCGTTTCGCTATTTCTTGTTGGCCCCCATTGTCGCGGCATTCTTGCCCGATTGCGGCAGTTTCTCTGCCGCGGCGAGGTGGTCGCGCAGGACCGGCAGGGTCTTGTTCGCGAAGGCCTTGAGTTCGGGATCCCGGGCGTCCTTGCCGGCCTTCTCGAACAGCTTGATGTCCTTCTTGTGCGCCTCGATGCCCACCTGGCGCACGAACTCGCGGTCGAATTCCTCGCCGTTCTTCTTCTTGCCGAGCTTCTCGATGTCGCGGCGCAGCGAGTGCTTGGGCGCCGCGGGCAGTTCGACGCCGCGTCCGTTGGCGATCTTCACCAGCTCGTTGTTGGCGGCCGTGTGGTGGTCGACCAGCATGCTCGCGAAGCTCTTGACCGCGGGGTCGGTCGCCTTGCTGGCGGCGAGCTGGGCGACTTGCACCTCGAACATGCCGCTGCCGGCAGCCGCCTCGATGAACTTGCGGTCGCCGCGGGCGACGTCGTCCTTCTTGGCCGGCGTGTTGCGCGTGCCCGCTCCGGGCTGCGCGGCCGGCGAGGACTGGCCGCCGGTGGCGGAAGTGCCGGCGCCGGTGGTCTGCGCCTGGACGGCGCCGAAGGACAAGGCCAGCCCGAGCACTGCGGGCAGGAGGACGGGGCGTGCTTTCATGAGGATCTCCCTGGTTTTTGTTGCAGACAAAAAAACGGCGCCGCTCGCACGGCGCCGCATCAACTTCAATGGCCTATTTCTTCGTGCTGCTGCCCGAGCTGCTGCCCGACCCGCTGCTGCCGGTGGTGCCGGAGGAGCCGCTGCTGCTGCCGGAACCGACGCTCGAGGGGTTGGCCGTGCCGCCGCTCATGGAGGTGCCGGCGCTGCCCATGCCACTGGAGCCGCCCAGGCTGCTGGAGCCGCTCTGGCCCGTGGAGCCGTAGCTGCCCGAGGACCCGGACCCGCCCGCCGAACCCGAACTGCCGGACATGCCGGAGCTGCCGGACATCCCCGCGTTGCCGGAGGAGCCGGAGCCCGACGAACCCGGGCTTCCCATGCCGCTGCTGCCGCCCGACCCCTGGCCATGGCTGGAAGAGCCGGAAGAGCCCGAGGACCCGGACATGTCGTTCTGCCCCTGGCCGCCGCTGCGGCTGTTGCGCCAGTTGGTGAACTCGTCGCTGAACTTGCGATAGCGTTCCTGCCGCCAGGAGTGGTAGTCGTTGTCCAGGTTGCGGATCTGCTCTTCGCGCCACTGGTGGTACTCGGGGTCGTGGTGGCCCTGGCTCTGGCTGCCGCCATACGATTGGCCGCCCGTGCCGCCGCCCTGCTGCCAGCTGGGACCCTGGCTGCCGTAGCCGCCGCCCTGGCCCCAGTCGCTCTGGCCGTAGCCGCCGCCGGACCGGCCGCCCTGCCCCTGGCTGCCGCCGTACCCGCCCTGGCTGCCCTGGCCGTAGCTGCCCTGGCTGCTGCCGTAGCCGCCACCCTGGCTGCCGCCATAGCCCTGGCTGGCCTGCGAGCCGCCGTAGCCTTGGCCGCCGCTGTAGTTGCCCTGGCCCATGCTCCCCATGCCGCCGCCGTAGCTGCCGTAGCCGCTGCCGCCGCTGCCTTGGCCCTGGCCGCCTTGACCGTAACCCTGGCTCGGACCGCCCTGGGTGCTGCCATAGCCGCCGCCGCTCTGGCCGTAGCCGCCACCCGGGTAGCCGCCGCTGCCTTGCCCATAGGTGCCGCCGCCCATCTGGCCGTAGCCGCCGCTGCCGCCCTGGCCGTAGCTGCTGCTGCCGCCCTGGCCGCTGCTGCCCATCTGCCCGTAGCTGCTGCCGCCCTGGCCGCTGCCCTGGCCGTAGCTGCCATGCATGCCGCCGCCCTGGCCGCCACCCCAGCTGCCTTGCTGGCCGCCGTAGCGGTTCCAGTCGCTCTGGCCCGACTGGCCACCGTAGCTGCCGCTGCCGCCCTGGCCGCCGTAGCCGCCCTGCCCGCCGTAACCGCCCTGCCCCTGGCCGCCGCCACTCTGGCCGTAGCTGCCGCCGCTCTGGCCGTAGCCGCCGCCGCTTTGCCCATAGCCGCCGCCGTACTCGGAACCCGGGGAGCCGCGGCCGTAGCCGTGGTCCTGGCCGCCGTAACCGCCATAGCCGGAGGACTGCTGGGAACCGAATTCCGATCCCGAGCGGCCCCAGCCGCCCTGTGAACCCTGCGAACCCTGTCCACCCTGGGAAGCCTGCGAGCCCTGCGAACCGTAGCCGCCCTGGCCACCCGAGCCGCCACGGGACTCGCCGCCACCGTACCCCTGGCCGCGACCCTGTTGCTGGTCGCTGCCACTGCTGCCCCAGCGGCCTTGCCGGTCGCGGTCTTCGTCATCACGAGACGCCATGTGTTTCTCTCCTTCGCGATTGGATGTGGTCCGATGCGCGACGACGCCGGTCGCGCTCGGCACAGTCAGCGTAGGACGCACGTCAGGCGCAGCCTGTCGGACAACATCCGTTGGCATGTAGGACTGCTGTTCCGTTCACCTGCCGTTTGCACGGCGGTGCAATGCGCTTCACAAGCAGCACGCACCATGCGCTCACCAACACGGGAGACTCGCATGAAGAAGACAAGCTGGATGACTCTGCTGGGCGGCGTCGCGCTCGCTGCCGCGTTCGCCGCCCCGGCCGCGCATGCCCGCACGTCGGTGCAGGTGCAGATCGGCGCCCCCTACTACCCCGTCTACACGCAGCCGGGCTACATCGTGACCGGCCCGCAGTACTACGGTGCGCCCCAGCCCCATCGCCATGGGCACTCCTACCAGCGACACCACCGCCGCGACCAGGACCGCGACGGCATTCCGAATCGCTGGGACCGCGACCGTGACGGTGACGGCGTGCCGAACCGCTGGGATCGCCGCCCCGACAACGGCTACCGCTACTGAGCCTCAGTCGTGATGGGCCAGCGCGCTGACCGCCACCACCAGCGCGATGCCCACCAGCAGCCAGGCGATCTGGGCGAGCGTCTCGCGAGCGCCCAGGCGTTTCTGCAGCTGCGGAATCAGGTCCGCGAGCGCGACGTAGATGAAGCTGCTGCTCGCCACGACCAGGAAGTAAGGCAGGTAGGCCGCGAGCTGGTCCACCAGCCACCAGCCCACCAGGCCGCCCAGCGGCGTGATCGCACCGGCGAGCGTCAGCTTGACGAGCGCGGCCCGCCGGCTGCCGCTGGTCTGGCGCAGCACCGCAAGGTCGCCGATGTGGTGCGGCACTTCGTGGGCGAGCACCGCGATCGCCGCGACGGCGCCCAGCTTCGGGTTGGCCACGAAGGCCGACGCGATGAGGATGCCGTCGCCGAAGCAGTGCACGCTGTCGCCCGCCAGCACCGTCCAGCCGCCGGCGCGCGCTTCGCCGTGCCGCGGTGCATGGACATTTGCATGCCCATGCCCATGCGCCTGCGTCGGCGCGTGAACGTGCGCGTGCGGGCCGTGAACGTGCCCTTGCGCCGCTTCGCCGCCATGGTGGTGCTCGTGGCCGTGGTGCCAGAGTTCGGCCTTGTCCAGGAGGAAGAAGAACACCAGGCCCACCAGCAGCGTCGCGAACAGCGGCTGCACGTTGCGGCCGCTCTCCATCGCCTCCGGCAGCAGGTGCATGAACGCGGTGGACAGCAAGGCGCCGGCGGCGAGGCTCAGGAGATGCTGTTCCGGCAGCCCGCGCCCCGCCGCGCCCGCGCCGGGGTCCTGCCAGCCCAGGCGCATGAGGGCCGCGGCGAGCCACACGCTGCCGATGCCGGCGGCCAGTGTCGCGAGAAGGATGGTGATCAGGGTCAAGGACGGGAGCGGCCGCGGGCAGCCGCATGCAAGGTCGTTGTCGTTGTGCGGCCCCGGCGAGCCGTCACGGCGGCAGGCGGGCCGGCGCGCATCTTAGCAACCGCGCCGCCGGAACACGGCAGACTACGCTCTTTGCCCAGGAGAACGCCCATGCCCACCATCCGCGTCGACCTGTTCGAGGGACGCACGCCCGAACAGAAGAGAAACCTCGTCAAGGCGATCACGCAGGCCTGCGTGGACACCCTGGGCAGCAAGCCCGAGTCGGTCGACATCCTGCTGTTCGACATCAAGCCCTCCGACTGGGCCACCGGCGGCGAGCTGTGGTCCGAGAAGAAGAAGGGGTGAGCGCGATGCGCCGGCCCATCGCTGCGGCCTGCGCGCTGCTGCTCGCCGCGTGCGCGCAGCAGCCCCAGGCCCCCTTCGCCGCGCCGCCACCGCCGCCGCCGGGCGCGAGCTGCCACGCCGATGCCGCCCAGTACGCCATCGGCCGCGCGCAGACGGCGCCCCTCGTCGAGGAGATCCGCCAGCGCAGCGGCGCGCACATCGCGCGCATCCTGCGGCCGAACCAGGCCGTGACGCTGGAGTTCCTGGCCGAGCGCGTCAACGTGGTGGTCGACGCGGACAACAAGATCACCGCCGTGCGCTGCGGCTAGGTGTGGAGTGTCAAGAGGTTCTTTCGAGGAATCGAAAGACGAGACACGGGAGGCATCAGGCTGATGCCGTGGTGGGGCCGGTGCCAGTTGTAGAAGTGAGTCCAGGCGGGCAAGGCCTGGCG